>JAGQRL010000337.1 GCA_020425485.1 Rhodospirillaceae bacterium | reverse complement strand
ATCGACCGATTGCAGCACCGTCTGTTCATGCGCAGCGATGGTCGCCATGGCCGCTTGATATGCAGCGTTCATGGTGAACACGGAATCGTCCACACCTGACAACGCCGCTGCCTGCTGGATCGCGCTTTTGATGCGCGGCTTGGTCCGGAAGTTCATCCGGGCTTCGTTGCGCTCTTCTATCATCGTGGTCATGTCGTGGAATGGGAGCATGGGGGTCCTCCCTCGGAGCGCTCTTGGGTTTGTGTACGTCAGATTGACGTACGCGTCAAGGCAGGTGTCGTGTGCAGCCCGGTCCAGTGACTGCCCCGGCAAGATCGGGCTTGCCCGGCACGGCGCGGGGCACCAGAGTCTGCTGCGGTTGGTGAAGCCGGCCGCGGACTGTTGAATAGGGCCCTCAAGATCCACTGCCCTGTCGCAGAGACCTCGCGAACAGATCAGGCCAGATTGCAGACAGGATGATCAACAAGAAACAAATCGCCTTCGCCCATGACGTGTTGGCGGCATTGTTGTCTTTCGGCTTGGCGTATTACCTGCGAATCGGCAGTGATGCCTTCGATTCGTATGGGCACACGATCATCGTGTGCTCGCTGATCTTCACGCCGATTGCGGCGGCCTCGTTTTCGGTCTTTGGGCTCTATCGGGGTATCTGGCGCTACGCGTCCCTGTCGGATCTGGAGGGCATCCTCAAGGCGGTAACCGCGGCGGTTGCGGTGTTCGCGCTGGCGATGGTGGTGCTCACCCGCTTCGAATCGATCCCGCGCTCCGTGCCGATCATCCAGTGGCTGCTGCTGACGATGATGCTGTCCGGCTCGCGGCTGGCCATCCGGCTGCGCAAGGACAGGCGCCTGCGCCAGTTCGCCGCCAAGCAGGACGACCGGCGCATTCCGGTGCTGCTGATCGGCGCCAACAACCCCGGCGAGCTGTTCATCCGCGCCGTCCAGGGCAACATGCATGCGCCCTACCGGGTGGTGGCGGTGCTGGACAATCAGCCCGGCCTGGCCGGCCGCCAGATCCGCGGCGTGCCGATCTACGACGCCTCGTCCAACCTGCCGGGCATTCTGGAACGCCTGGCCCAGCGAGGCGAACAGCCGCAACGGCTGGTGCTCACCGATCCCCGGCAGACCGGCGGCATCTCCCTGCACTGCCTGGTGGACCTGGCGGAAGCCTCGGGTCTCACCCTGTCGCGCCTGCCGTCGCTGGAGGAGTTGCGGGAAGCCGGCGGGCCGGAGCTGACGGAGCTGCGCCAGGTGGCGCTGGAAGACCTGCTGGGGCGGCCCCAGGTCGCCCTCAACATCGATGCCATGCGCGGCCTGATCAGCGGCCGCCGGGTGTTGATCACCGGGTCGGGCGGCACCATCGGCATGGAGCTGACACGGCAGATCGCCCGGTTCGGCCCGGCCGAACTGACCCTCGTCGACAGCTCGGAGTTCAACCTCTACAGCATCCACCTGGAGGTGCGGGAAACCTGGCCGACGCTGTCCTGCCAGCCGGTGCTGTGCGACGTGCGCAACCGCGACCGGGTGTTCGCCACCGTGCGCGGCTGCCGGCCGGACTTGGTGTTCCACGCCGCAGCCCTGAAGCATGTGCCGCTGGTGGAGATGAACCCCGGCGAAGGAGCACTCACCAACGTGGTCGGCACGCGCAACGTGGCCGATGCCGCCCGCGCCATCCAGGCCCAGGCGATGGTGCTGATTTCCACCGACAAGGCGGTGAACCCCACCAGCATCATGGGGGCCACCAAGCATCTGGCGGAGCAGTACTGCCAGGCGCTGGACCTGGCCGGGGTCGGGGCCGAGGCCGGGGCTGTTGCCGGCGACGGCGACCAAGCCGATCGGCCGTCCGGCCAGGCGCCGGCGCGAGAAACCCGCTTCATCGTCGTGCGCTTCGGCAATGTGCTGGGGTCCAGCGGCTCGGTCCTGCCGCTGTTCCAGCGCCAGCTTGCCCGCGGCGGGCCGCTGACCGTCACCCACCCGGAAATCCGGCGCTACTTCATGCTGGTCAACGAAGCCGTGCGGCTGGTGCTGCACGCGTCCGCCTATGCCGCGGAAAGCCAGGTGGAGCGCGGCCATGTGCTGGTGCTGGATATGGGCGAGCCGGTGCGCATCCTCGATATGGCGCGCCAGTTGATCCAGCTTTCCGGCTTGGCGCCCAACGACGACATCAAGATCGTGTTCACCGGGCTGCGGCCGGGGGAGAAGCTGAACGAGGAGCTGTTCGGCGCCACCGAAGTGCCGCGCAAGACCGGCGCTGCCGGGGTGATGGCCACGGTGCCGCCGCCGGTGACCCTGGCGATGCTGAACCGGGTGTTCGACGAGCTGGCCGAAGCGGCGGCGCGGGGCGATGCGGATGGCGTGCGCCGGATCCTGCTGCCGTCCCCCACCGCCCAGCCGCGCGGCGAGGAGGCGGCGGCGGAACCGGAGCGCAAGGCGCAGTAGGGGCCGTCCGGTCCGCAGACCCTACGCTGCCGGCGGCCTCGCCGCAGTCGTCAGATGGCCGATCAATACCAGAACAACGAGTCCCGCCGGCAGCAGCGCCCAGGCGCCGATGGCGGTGGCCGCGGCGGCACAGGCGATCAACGCCAGATTGCCGGCCACAATGCGCCAGACCACCTGGCTGTGGGAAAGCCCGCGCTGCACCGCCCGCTGGTAGGCGTGCTGGCGGTGGGCCTGGAAGATCGGCTCGCCCTTCGCCAGGCGGCGCAGCAGCGTCGCCGTGGCGTCCGTCAGGTAGTAGAGCGGCAGGATCACCGCTGCCGGCCACAGGCCCATGGCGGCCGCGGTGATGAGCAGCCAGCCGGTGAGGTAGCCCAGCGGCACGCTGCCGACATCGCCCAGGAACACCTGAGCCGGATGCCAGTTCCACACCAGGAAGCCGAGCCCGGCAGCGGCCAGCACCAGGGCATAGAACGGCAACGCGGGGTCCGCACCCGCGGCCAGTCCGGCTGGGGCGGCCAGCGAGACGGCCAGCGCCAGCCCGCCGCCGATCGAGGCCAGCTCGCTGCCGGTGATGCCGTCGATCCCATCCATGAAGTTGAACAGGTTGACGAACCACAGCCAGGCGAGCGCCGTCAGCAGCCGGTCGGCGACCAGCGGCAGCAGCCCCTGGAACACCAGCGCGTCGCCGGGCAGCAGGGCCGTGCCGACGGCCACGACGGCGAGTTGCACGGCAAAGCGCGGGGCAGCGGCCAGCGTGCGCACATCGTCGAACCAGCTTACCAGGGCCAACACCGTCGCCCCTGCCAGAACGGCGGCGAGGTCCAGGGTGGCGGGCGCGATCAGGGCGATGATGGCCCAGCCGGCCACCACCACCGGCACCACGCCCAGCCCGCCGCCGCGCGGGGTGGCAACGCCGTGGCTGCTGCGCGCATTGGGGCGGTCGAGGATGGCGCGCGCGCGCAGATAGCGGAGCACGACGCCGGTGAGCAGGGCGGCATCGGCAGCCGCCAAGGCGACCGCAAGCGCACCATAGCCGCCGGCAAGGACCACGCCAGCGACGGCGAGGGCTGCGACGGCGGCGGCCACGGCCATGAGCGTTGCGGGATGCGGCATGGTCGCAGCCTCAGTCGTTGCGGCGCTCTCCGCCGGCCGCCCGTGTTCCCGGGTCGCGAAGGCGCAGCTCATAGGCTGCCAGGATGGCGAAGGGAAACCAGAAGGTCAGCCACTGCCAGCCGGCATTGGAGACGAGATTGAAGCGGTCGAACTGGGAGGCGACGAATACGCACACCAGCAGCGCCCCGGCAAACGGATCCTGGTGATCCCGGTAGCGCCGCCACGCCACCCAGGCCGACGCAGCGAACAGCCCGGTAATGGCGATCAGGGCGGTGATGCCGCCGTGGATCTGGGCGGTGAGGAAGGCATTGTGGGTGTGCTCGAACATCTGGCCGGTGCCGATTTCGACCGGCACGTCGCCCACCCCGTAGCCGAGCCAGGGCCGCTCCAGCGCCATCTGCAGGTATGTCCTCCAGATCTCGAAGCGGTAGTTGTCCGACCGCTCCAGCAGCGACTGCCAGTTGGCGAACACGAACAGCAGCCCGACCACGCAGACGCCGCCGGCCAGCATCAGCAGGATGCGCAGGCCCCGCTTGCCCGGCATGGCCAGGGCCAGCACCGCGATGGCCATGCCCAGCGCCAGCAGCGGCCCGCGGCTCTGCGTGAGCAGGACGACGAAGGCGCACACCAGGGCGCAGATGAGGCAGGCAATGCGCAGGTAGGGCTGCTTCACCCACTTCCAGGCCGCCATGGTGGCGATCAGGCTGGCGATGGCGAAGGCCTGGCCGACGATGATGGTGGGCAGGAGCTGGCCGACGCCGGAAAGGCGGTCGATCGGCGTGTCGGCAAGATGGCGGACGATGGCGAAGAGGCCGCCGACGGCCGCGGCCGGCACGTAGAAGGTGGCAAACCGCGCCTCCATCCCGCCGTCGCGGGCGAAGGCCGTCGCCGCAATCGCCATGAACAGGGCCAGGCTCAGGCACTTCCAGCCCTGGCCGAACATCCAGTCGAGCGTCGGATCGGGCGACCACAGCACGCCGACGGCGAACACCGCGGCGTAGAGCAGGGTGAACAGCACGATCCATGAGCGCAGCAGGGCCACCAGGTAGGGAACCCGCACGACGAAGGCGGCCGGCGCCAGCACCAGCACGTACCAGGCGATCTGGTAGAAGTAGTTCCTGTGCATCAGGAACCCCAGGCCCAGGAGCACGGCGATCGCCGCGGAGAGGAGGACGATGCGGAACGGCCGGCCGGTCACTGCGGGGGTCATCCCTTCTGGCCTCGGTTGGTGGCGGCGATCTGCCGGTCGACGATGCGCAGGAACTCATCCATCAGGTGATCCTGGGCGACATCGCCGGCGCTTGAGCGGTGGCTGGCTTCCGTGGACAGCGCGGCATAGGTGTCGGCGTCATCCCACATCTGGCCGAGCGCTTCCAGCCAGGCAGACGGCTCTGCATCGGCGTCCACCAGCAGGCCCCCCGTTCCCACCGATTCCGGCAGGCCGCCCCGGTTGGTCGCCAGGGCCGGAATGCCGTTCATCTGCGCTTCGGTGACCACGCGGCCCCAGGGTTCGTCCCACTGGCTTGGCACCAGCAGCACGCGGGCACGGGCATACAGGCTGCGCATGTCCTGGGTGCGGCGGATGAGCTGGATATTGGCGCAGGCTTCGGTGCGCTTTTGCAGCGCTGTCCACGCCGCACGGTCCAATGGCCAGGATTCCACGAAGATGAAGGGTATATCCGGGCGCGCCTGCGCCAGGTACAGCGCCACCTCCAGCCCCTTCACCGCCACGGGGTTGATGAACAGCACGGCGTCGCCCCGGGTTTCGGTGAGGTAGGGCGTGCGGTCGACCACGGGGAACAGCACGTCCGCCGGCAGGCCGGTTTCGCGCGCGAACTCGTCCGCCGTGAAGCGGGCATTGGCCACGTAGCCCACGCCCTCGCTCGGGTAGCTGTCGCTCATGTGGTGGAAATTGGCATGGTGCAGATAGACCAGCACCGGCACGCCCGCCTGGCGGAAAGCCTCGGCGAACTGGCGAATGCGGCCGCGCTGCACGATCGCCACATCGGGGTGGAAGGCGTCCACCACCTCGCCGACCCGGTCCGTCGGCCGCGACATGCGGTAGACCGGATAGCCAAGCCCGGTATCCCGGAGAACGGCCTGGCCGAGGCCGAGCAGCCGGCGGGCGCCGTGCAGGCGCGCGCGCAGGGTGCGCTTGCGCAAGCGCGCCATCACGCCGGGCGAGAGCCCGCGCTGCTGCAAGAGAACGGACATATCGTGGATGGTGGATTCGATGCCGCCCGTGAATTCGGGAATATAGGCGCCGCTGGTGACGAACAGAATCTTCATGGGGTCAGCATATCTGGCGGAAGGATCGGTCGAGAATTGGCGTCGCGATCGTCTCTGGCCGGCACGTGGGCGGGTTCGTCGGGCGGGGTGTTGGCACGTCTGCTTGGCATGGCGACCCTGGGCGGGGGCGGGGCAGCTCCCCGGCGTGTCTTGGCCCTAGGCCATAAACCCGCGCGTTGATTGCCGCTAGGGGCTGCATCTGCAATACCCTTCGCATCGGCCTTTTGCACCCGTCCCGGAACACTGAGGAGCGTCGGCACGATGGCGCCGCGGCGCTTTTCCTACAGTCGGAGGGATTGGGCGCGCCTGCGGCCGCTGTCCCACAGCTTCAAGGGTGCGGTGCGCAGCGCCGTCGACGCCTGGTACAGCCGCAAACCGGCGGCCGACCCGGCGGAGGTGGCGCATGTGCGCCAGGCCATCGCGGGACGGACGGCCGGCGTGATCGTGGCCTTCAATGCGCCCTGGGCGATCGAGCTGCAGGCGCGGGCCTGCCGGCGGCACCTGCCGGACATGGTCTATGCGGTCGGCGACAACTCGTCGAACCCGGACGCGGCGGCGGAAATCCGCGCCGTTTGCACCGCGCTGGACTTGCCCTATGTGCGGCTGCCGCCCAACCCGTCGCGCGCCCCCAGCCGGTCGCACGGCTTCGCCGTCAACTGGATCTACCGCAACGTCATTCGCCCCGCGGCCCCCAGCATCGTCGCCCTGCTGGATCACGACCTGTTTCCGGTGCAGCCCATCGACCTGGCGGCGAAGGTGGCCGATCAGCCGGTGTTCGGGCTGGTGCTGCCCCACCGCTTCGGCGGGCGGGTCATGCGGTCCGGCCACACGCCCTGGTATCTGTGGCCCGGATACCTGGTGATGGACTTCGCGCAGGTCGCCCCGGCGCAGCCCGATTTCCGGCAGGACTGGTTTTCCGGCATGGACACCGGCGGCATGATGTGGCGGCGGCTCTATTGGCGGCTCGACCGGTCGCACATGCGCCTGCTCAGCCAGGATGAGGAGATCTGGCACCACGTGCCGGTGGGCGAGGCGGCGGACGGCACGCCGCTGGAGATCGTGTTCAGCGAGATGGACGGCTGGGTGCATTCCATCAACGCCGGCGAACATGTGCCGGCCCCGGCGCAGAAGCGCGCCTTCATCATCGACTATGTGTCGCGGCGCGCGGGGCTGGACGCGAACGGCTGAGGCCGCGCCGGGACCGCCCCCGCCAACGGCGAAAAGACTCTAGAACGCGATGGACGACCGCCGGCACACCTTGCGCAGCACGAAGCTGGAGCGGGTGCGTGCCAGGCCGGGCAGGCGGGCCACCAGCTTGTGCACGCGCTCATAGTCCGAGGTGTCGGCGACCACCACGTGCAGCAGGTAGTCGGCATCGCCGGACATCAGGTAGCAGGCCATCACGTCCGCGCACTGCACGACCGCGTCCTCGAACGCGGCCAGCGCTTCCTCGGTCTGGCTGTTCAGCGTCACCTCCAGGAAGACGTTGCAGGTGCGGCCGACCGCGGCCTCATCGACGATCATGGCGTAGTGGCCGATCACCCCGGCGTCCTCCAGCCGGCGCACGCGCCGGAGGCAGGCCGACGGCGACAGGTGGATGCGCTCGGCCAGGTCGGCGTTGGTCATGCGGCCATCCGCCTGCAACAGGTTGAGGATCTTACGATCCACGCCATCCATGTCGATCATGTGCAGATTGTTCTGCCAATCGGCCTTCTCGCGCAAGATCCTGCGATTGCCCATCCCCCTGCGGCCGATCTTCGCAAAGACCTGCCGGACCCTTCGGCGCTATTTTTGCTGCGACGGGCCGAGACGCCCGCAAACGACAAAGCCTTGGGGGGAAACCATGCGCATCGGTGTGCCGAAGGAGATCAAGGTCCACGAATACCGGGTCGGGCTGACACCGGACAGTGCCAAGGAATTCAAGGCCCATGGCCACGACGTTCTGGTGGAGACCGGGGCGGGCGGCGGCATCGGCTGCGATGACGATGCCTATCGCGCCGTGGGGGCGGAGATCGCCCAAACGGCCGCGGAGGTGTTCGAGCGGGCGGACATGGTGGTGAAGGTGAAAGAGCCGCAGGCGGTGGAGCGCAGGATGTTGCGCGAAGGCCAGATCCTGTTCACCTACCTGCACCTGGCGCCCGATCCGGCGCAGACCCGCGACCTGGTGGACAGCGGCGCCGTCTGCGTCGCTTACGAAACGGTGACCGATGGCCACGGCCACCTGCCGCTGCTGGCGCCCATGTCCCAGGTGGCGGGGCGCCTGTCGATCCAGGCCGGGGCCTATGCTTTGGAACGGGCGCATGGCGGCAAGGGCATCCTGCTGGGCGGCGTGCCCGGCGTGGCGCCGGCCAAGGTGGTGGTGATCGGCGGTGGCGTGGTCGGCGAGAACGCCATCCAGATGGCGCTCGGCATGGGCGCCGACGTGACCGTGCTGGACCGCAGCGTCGACGTGCTCGGGCGGCTGTCCCAGCGCTTCGGATCGGCGCTGAAGACCGTCTACTCCACCCGTGCTGCCCTGGAAGACCTGGTGGTGCAGGCGGACATGGTGGTGGGTGCGGTGCTGGTGGCCGGGGCCGGTGCGCCGAAGCTGGTGACGGCCGCCATGGTGACGGCGATGCGGCCGGGATCGGTGCTGGTGGACGTCGCCATCGACCAGGGCGGCTGCTTCGAAACCTCGCGGCCGACCACCCATGCCGAGCCCACCTATATCGTCGACGGGGTGGTGCACTACTGCGTGGCCAACATGCCGGGGGCGGTGCCCAACACCTCCACCTACGCGCTCAACAACGTCACGCTGCCCTATGGGCTGGCGCTGGCGGACAAGGGCTACAAGGCCGCCCTTACCGCCAATCCCGGTTTCCGCGAAGGGCTGAACGTCTGCCAGGGCAAGGTGACCTACCGGGCGGTGGCAGATGCGCTCGGCTACCCCTGCGTCGACCCCGCCGCGGCCCTGGCCGGGTAGGGGAGGCGGCGGCCGGGAGGTGCCGAGACCGGGCGGTCAGGTGGCGATCGCCCGCTCCACCTCCCGCTGCATGGTCTCGATGCCCCGGGTGAGGTCGGCGATGAACGCCTTCGACGCCAGGGACTTGGTGACGTAGCCGGGGGTGAGGATGGAAATGCTGCTGGCGATGCGCGGCCGGAAGCGGCGGATCGCCAGGTTTTCGGCCGCCTGGCTGAGCAGCAGGTGGCTGTAGGCCGTGACCATGTCGCAGATCATGTAGCAGATGCCGGCGGCCACGAACTGCAGGCCGGGCAGGGAGGTGCGCAGCTCCACCCGCTTGTTGAGCCGCCGGTTGGCCGAGGCGAAGGCGGCCTCCGTCTGCACCGCGGAGGAATGTTCGGCGAAGAACACGGCCAACGGCTTGCCGTCCAGGTCGTCGGGCGTGATTTCCGCCGCGGAGGCCAGCTTGTCGTCGGCCGGCACCACGCAGACGCTTTCCAGATCGAAATCCGTCTGATCGATCGAGGCGCGCGGCGCCGGCGTTTCGGCAAAGCCGATGTCGAACTGCTGGGAGGCGATCATGTCTTCGATCACCACCGAAGAGCGCATGATCAGGGCGACCTGCAGCCCGTCGCGGCCCTTCATGAACTCCGTCAGCAGGCGCGGCATGAACAGGCCGGCCGACGCGGGGTGGCAGGCGATCCTCAGCTTGCCGTCCTGGAGCGAGCGGATGCGGCTCATGGTGCGCTCGGTGCGCTCCAGCCGGTTGAGGATCTCCTCGCACTCTTCCAGGAAGAACTGGGCTTCCGGCGTCGGCGTCAGCCTGCCCTGTTCGCGCACGAACAGCTTGAAGCCGAGTTCGTCTTCCAGCGTCGCAATCATGGTGCTGACGGCCGGCTGGGTGCGGCCCACGGTGCGCGCGGCCTGGGAAATGGACCCCGAGCGCATGACCTCGCGAAACGTAACCACTTGGCGGAACGAGAGATTCATCTCACCCCATAAGCATGATTTATAGAGTTACAATATTTTTAACATTGAATTTATGGGTTGTGTCCAGTGAGATCTAAGCGATCCGGTGGCCGCGCCCGCTGGAGCGGGAGGGGTCATGGACACATTCGCGAAATACCTGCTGACCACGTTAATTGGGCTGGTCGCCCTGGGTCAGTTCGTCCAGGTGATCACGCGATACGTGCTGCAAGTCCCGCTGCTGGGCTTGGAAGACGTGATGCTGTATCCGACCATGTGGCTCTACATCCTCGGCTCGGTGAATGCATCGCGGGAAAACACCCATATTCGCGCGAATGTGCTTGAGATCTTCATCAAGACCGAAGCTGGGCATCGCATCTTGGCCATTGTTGGCGAGATCGTTAGCCTGATCGTCGGCATCTGGCTGCTGATCTGGGCGTGGGACTATACGGAATATGCCTGGCGCACCTGGCGCGAGAGCCCGACGCTGTACATCCCGACCTTCTATGCCGACATCGCGCTGCTGGCCGGGCTGGCGCTGATGATCGTCTATACCTTCTGGCACCTGCTCAACCACATCCGCGGCCCGCAAGCGGAGGTGCGCTACGATGGTTGAGATCGCACTTCTGGCCATCGCCGTCCTGGTGCTGACGCTGACGCTCGGCGTGCCGCTGCCCTACTGCTTCGGGTCGGCGCTGATGGTGATGTACTTCGTCGGCGACGTCACCATGCGCGGCATGATGTTGTGGGGCTTCCAGCAGCTCTCCAACCCGGTGCTGCTGGCCATTCCGCTGTTCGTGCTGGCCGGCACCATCATGTCGGAAAGCGGCATAGCCGGGTCGCTCTTACGCTTCGTCAATGCGTTCATCGGCCATATCAGGGGCGGGTTGGGCGTGGTGGCCGCCGTCTCCTGTGCGGTTATCGGGGCGATTTCCGGCTCCGGGCTCACCGGCATTGCCGCCATCGGCCCGCTGCTGATCCCGGAGATGGAAAAGCGCGGCTACCCGCGGGCCTATGCCACGGCGCTGATCGCCAACTCCTCCATCCTCGGCCTGCTGATCCCGCCGTCCGTCACCATGATCATCTTCGGCTGGGTGACCGATACCTCGATCCTCGCCTGCTTCCTGGCGACGCTGGTGCCGGGCCTGCTGATCATGACCTCGTTCTCCATCCTCAACTTGTGGATGAGCCGCAAGTTCGACCTGATCCTGGACGAGACGCCCACCTTCAAGGGGCTGTCGCGTGAGGTCGGGCGGCGCGGCGTGCACGCGTTCCCCGCCCTGCTGATGCCGATCATCATCCTCGGCGGCATCTACGGCGGCGTGATGACGCCGACGGAAGCGGCGGCCGTGGCCGTGATCTACTCCGTCCCCGTCGGCTTCCTCATCTACAAGGGGCTGAAGCTGCCGAACTTCATCGCCGCCGGCAAGGAAGCCGCCACCGCCGTCGGCGCGATCATGATGATGATCCTGTTCTCCATGATCCTCAGCCAGATGTTCGTTTACGAGAGCATCCCGCAGCACATGGTGGAGGGCATCTTCTCCATCACCGAGAACCGGGTGGTGCTGCTGATCCTCATCAACATCCTGCTGTTCCTGGTGGGCATGGTGGTGAACGACGCCACCTCGATCATCCTGCTCGGCCCGCTGCTGCTGCCGCTGATGGAGGCGATCGGCGTCAGCCCGGTGCAGTTCGCCGCGATCATGGGCGTCAACACCGCCATGGGCGGCGTCACCCCGCCCTATGCCTCGATCCTCTATCTCGGCGCGCGCATCGGCAACGTGAAGGTCACCAAGGTCATCCCCTGGGCGATGAAGCTGATCCTGTTCGGCTATGTGCCGGTGGTGTTCCTCACCTCGTTCTGGTCGGACGTCTCGCTCTTCCTGCCGCGCCTGTTCGGCTACGAGATCGGGCCGTGAGCCCCGGCAAGACCCAGCCAAAACCCCGCAAATCCCCACAATCAAGACACGGAGGACACCACATGAAACACCTGATGATCGCCACCGCGGCGGCGGCCTTGCTGGCCTTCTCGCCGGTCGCCGAGGCCCAGTCCCTGCGCATGAGCCATGTGCGTCCGCAGGGCGCCACCATCGATGTCGAGCTGCACGCCTTCGCCGATGCCGTGAGCGCGGCGACGGACGGCGATGTGACCATCGAGATCTTCGCGGCGTCGGCCCTGGGCGACTACACCACGGTGCAGGAGCGCATCTCGCTGGGTGCCATCGACATGGCGGTGCAGCCGGCCGCGGCCGCCGCCGACCGGCGCATGCAGATCAGCTCGTTCCCCTACATGGCCAGTTCCTGGGACCAGGCGCAGGCCATCTATGGGCCCGGCGGCGTGATCCGCGAGACTATGGACGAGCTGTTCGCCGAACAGAACATCACCATGCTGGCGGCCTATCCGGTGTATTTCGGCGGCATCTCGCTGAACACCGAAGCCATCAGCCCCGGCGATCCGTCGGTGGACAACGGCATCAAGGTGCGCGTGCCGGGCATCCGCAGCTTCCAGCTCACCGCCGAGGTGCTGGGCTACATTCCCTCGCCGATCCCCTTCGCCGATGCCTTCACCGCCGTGCAGACCGGCGTGGTGGACGGCGTGATCGGCTCGGGTGCGGAAGGCTACTACGCCTCCTTCCGCGACGTGACCCAGACCTACATCCCGGCCAATACCCACTTCGAAGTCTGGTACATGATCATCTCCGATGACTCGCTGGCCGAGCTGAGCGAGGAAGACCAGGCAGCCCTGCGGACCGCCGCGGAGGACTTTGAAGCGACCCGGTGGGAAGTGGCGGAAGCCGACCAGGCCCGCAACGAACAGCGGCTGGCCGACGAACTGGGCACCACCATCGTGGAGCTGTCCGACGAGGAGCTGGCGGCGATGGCCGCTGCGGTGCGCGAAGAGGTGTGGCCGCAGATCCTTGAGGACATCGGCGTCGAGTGGGGCCAGGCCATCCTCGACGAGGTTGCGGCAGCCGAGAACTGAGAAGCCGAGAACTGAGCAAACCGGACCCCCGGGCGGCCATCGGCGCCGCCCGGGACCCTTTGCCCGGGGAGAGCAACATGGCATCCGACTATGCCGTCATCGGAGGCGGGGTGGTGGGCCTGTCGGTGGCCTATGGCCTCCTGCGCCGGGGCCTCACGGTCACGGTGCTCGACGGTGGCGATGGCAGCCACCGCGCCAGCCGGGGCAATTTCGGGCTGGTCTGGGTCCAGTCCAAGGGCATGAACCAGCCGCTCTACGCCCGCTGGAGCCAGCGGTCTGCCGCCGCCTGGGCGGACCATGCCGCCGAACTGGCCGAGCTGACGGGCCGCCACCTGGGGCTGGAACAGAACGGCGGTTACGACCTCCACTTCTCTGAAGAGACGCTGGAACAGACGGTCGCCAACTACGAGATCCTCAAGGCCAAGCTCGATGGGGACTACCCCTATGAGGTGCTGGGCGCCAACGCGCTGAAGCGCGAAGAGCCGCATATCGGCCCGAAGGTCGCCGGCGCCATCCTCCATCACCAGGATGGCCACGCGAACCCGCTGCGCCTGCTGACTGCGCTGGCCGACGGGGTGCGCCGCAAGGGCGGCACGGTGCTGACGGGCAAGACCGTCACCGGCGTGACCAGGGGCGACGAGTTCGTCGTCCACTGCGACGACGGCACCGCGGTGGGTGCCGGCAAGGTGGTGCTGTCCGCCGGCCTGGGCGCCATCACGCTGGGGCCGAAGCTGGGCTTCAAGGCGCCGGTGCGGCCGCAGCGCGGCCAGGTGCTGATCACCGAAAAGCTGCCCAAGATGATCAACCGGCCGTCGCTGGTCGCCCGCCAGGTGGACGAGGGCGGCATCCAGATCGGCGCCACCAACGAAGAGGTGGGGTTCAACGATCAGGTCACCCAGCCCGGCCTGTCGGGCCTGGCCGCCCAGGCCGTCACCGCCTATCCGGCCCTGGCCAAGGCGCAACTGGTGCGAAGCTGGGGGGCGCTGCGCATCCTCTCCCCCGATGGCCTGCCGATCTACCAGGAAAGCCCGGAGATGCCGGGCGCCTTCCTCGTCACCTGCCACAGCGGCGTCACCCTGTCGGCGGCCCATGCCCGCTTCCTGCCCGACTGGCTGGAAAAGACCGCGGCCGCCCCGGCCCTGGAGGTGTTCAGTGAAGACCGCTTCGCCCTTTCTTGAGCTGGAGGCCGCCCCGGCGCGCGCCACGGTCTGGTTCGACGGCGAACCGCTGGACCTGCCGCAGGGCGCCAATCTGGCCGCAGCCCTGCTGGCTGCCGGCGTCGCCGTGTTCCGCCACACGCCCGCATCGGGCGCACCGCGCGGGCCGTTCTGCCTGATGGGTGCGTGCTTCGACTGCCTGGTGGAGATCGACGGGGTGGTCCGCCAGGCCTGCATGCTGGAGGTGGAGGACGGCTTGCGCGTCACCCGGCCCCATGAAGCGGAGGACAGCGGTGCGCCAGTGTGACGTGATCGTCGTCGGGGCCGGCCCCGCCGGCATGGCCGCAGCGGCAACCGCAGCCGATGCCGGCTTGCAGGTGGCCCTGCTGGACGAGCAGCCCCGCGCCGGCGGGCAGATCTATCGCGATGTGGACCGGGTGGCGGCGCTGCGCGGCGGCATCCTCGGCAAGGACTACACCGAGGGCCGGGCGCTGACGGCCGCGATCCGCCGCGATGGCATCGAGCACCTGGATGGCGCCGTGGTGTGGGCCATCGAGGACGGCTTCTGCGTTTCCTACACCCGCGCCGGGCAGGCGGCCCAGGTGTCGGCGCCGAAGGTGATCCTCGCCACCGGTGCCCTGGAACGCCCCATGCCGCTGCCGGGCTGGACCCTGCCGGGGGTGATGACGGCAGGCGCCGGGCAGATCCTGCTGAAGCAGTCCGGTCTGCTGGCGCGCCGGGCGGTGCTGGTCGGCACCGGCCCGCTGCTCTACCTCATCGCCGCCCAGATGGTGCGGGCCGGCACGCCGCCCGTCGCCCTGGTGGAAACCCAGACGCGGGCCGACCTGATGCGCGCCAACCGGCACCTGGGGGGTGCCCTGCGCGGCTGGCCCTATCTGGCCAAGGGGCTGGCCATGCTGGCGGAGCTGATGCGCGCACGGGTGCCGCGCTACACCGGCGCCACAACCATCGCCATTGCCGGCGACGGACGCGCCGAAGCGGTGACCTTCCGCAGCGGCGGCAAACCCCGCACCGTCGCCTGCGACACCGTTTTCCTGCACCACGGGGTGGTGCCCAACACCCAGGCCGCCCGGTCGGTCGGCGTGCCCCATCGCTGGGATGCCGCACAGCACTGCTTCAACCCCGTGGTGGACGCCTGGGGCGGTACAGCGGTGGCGGGGGTGTTCCTGGCTGGGGACGGGGCCGGCATCGGCGGGGCCAAGGTGGCGGAAACCGCCGGGCGCATCGCGGCACTGAAGGTGGCGGAGGAGCTGGGCAGGCTGTCGGCTGACGAACGTGACCGGCGGGCCGCCCCGCTCAACAGGCTGCGCAGCCGGCAAACCGCCATCCGGCCCTTCCTCGATGCCGCCTATCCCCCGTTCGCCGAGGCGCTGGCGCCGGCCGACGCAACGCTCGTCTGCCGCTGCGAGGAGGTGACGGCGGGCGAGATCCGCGGCTATGCCAAGCTCGGCTGCATCGGCCCCAACCAGACCAAGGCCTTCGGGCGGGCCGGCATGGGGCCGTGCCAGGGCCGCTATTGCGGGCTGACGGTCACCGCCCTGCTGGCCGAAGCCACCGGGCAGACGCCGGACCAAACCGGCTACTACCGCATCCGCCCGCCCCTGAAGCCGGTGACCCTGGGCGAACTGGCCGCCATGGATGACGGCGCGCGCGACGCCGCGGAATAGGAGAGGAATATGATCGAACGGTTCGACACCGGCGTGCGCATGAGCAAGATCGTCAAGCACGGCGGCGTGGCCTATCTGTGCGGGCAGGTGGGCGACGGCGCCACCGTGGCCGAGCAGACCCGCGACTGCCTGGCGCGCATCGATGCGCTGCTGGAAAAAGCCGGATCCTCGCGCGAACGCATGCTGCAGGTGATCATCTGGCTGGCCGACATGGCCGACTTTGCCGAGATGAATTCGGTGTGGGATGCCTGGGTGCCGGAAGGCCATGCCCCGGCGCGGGCCTGCGGCGAAGCCAAGCTGGCGCGCTCCGACCTCAAGGTGGAGATGATCGTCACGGCGGCCTGCTAGGGCGCAAGGCGCCGGCCCACCCCTCAGGCACTGTCCATTGCCATTCCAGCCCGCGCCCCCGCCCGGCCACCCAATATCTT
>JAGQRL010000336.1 GCA_020425485.1 Rhodospirillaceae bacterium | reverse complement strand
CCGGCGCCAGGGACGCCGGGTTGGCAGCGTAGGTGAGTGCATCGACGGTGACGACCTCGACGTTCAGCTCCCCCACCAGCAGGCGCACCACCGCCGAGCCGATGAACCCTGTCCCGCCGGATACGAGGACCCTCATCACCTCACCCTTCTTAGTATTCGAAATAGGCTGGCAGTTCTGAGAAATGGGGCAACTCTTGGTCCTTGGCCGACAAGATCGGCTCCAAACCGTCCAACGGCCAGTCGATCCCCAGGGCCTCGTCGTTCCATAACAGGCCGGCGTCGTGGTCGGGTGCGTAGAAATCAGTGACCTTGTAGAGCACCTCAGTATTGGGCTCGAGGGTGAGCAAACCGTGGGCGAAACCAATCGGTATCAGGATTTGGTTGCCTTCTTCAGCGGAGATGGTTGCCGTCACATGTTCACCATAGGTGGAAACGGCGGTGCAAGAGTCTGCCACGGTGGCGGTCGGGTAGTCCGGCTGCGGGCGGAGTAAATCTCGGCCAGTTTGGCCCTTTCTGGCGGCAGGGAGGGCGGGGGCATATTCACCGTGGAGCTTTATCGGAAGGTCCGTCTCGCGTGTCGAGATGGGATGAGCCAGCGCGCGGCGGCGCGTCATTTCGGGATTTCGCGCGATAGCGTGAAGAAGATGCTGAGCTTTTCGGTTCCGCCGGGGTATCGGCGGACGGCGCCGCTCAATCGGCCGAAGCTGGGCGGGTTCACCGAGATCATCGACCAGTGGCTGCGCGAGGACCTGGCCCAGAACCGCAAGCAGCGGCACACGGCCAAGCGGGTCTTCGAGCGGCTGCGCGACGAACATGGGTTCACGGGCGGCTACACCATCGTGAAGGATTACCTGCGCGGACACCGTCGCTGCGGTCGGGAGATGTTCGTGCCGCTGCATCACCCGCCCGGCCACGCCCAGGCCGATTTCGGCGAGGCGATGGTGGTGATCGGGGGCGCTGAACAAAAGGCGCATTTCTTCGCGTTCGACTTGCCGCACAGTGACGCTTGTTTCCTTCGGGCCTATCCGGCGGCGACGGCGGAGGCCTGGGTGGACGGGCACGTTCACGCCTTCGCCTTCTTCGGTGGCGTCCCACAGTCGGTGCTCTACGACAACGACCGATGCCTGGTGGCGCGCATTCTGGCCGACGGCAGCCGCAAGCGCGCCCGGCTGTTCAGCGGGTTCCTCTCGCATTACCTGATCCGTGACCGGTATGGCCGCCCGGGCAAGGGCAACGACAAGGGAGGCGTGGAGGGCCTGGTCGGCTGGGGGCGGCGCACCTTCATGGTTCCGCTGCCGCGCTTCGCCACCTGGGAAGACTTCAACATCTGGCTCGAAGAGCAGTGCCGCAAGCGTCACGCGGACATCCTGCGCGGTCATACCGAGACGATCGGCCAACGACTTGCCCGGGATCTGAAGGCGATGGCGGACCTGCCGCCGGTGCCCTTCGATGCCTGCGATCAGGCGACAGGCCGGGTGAGCTCGCAGGCGCTCGTGCGCTACAAGACCAACGACTACTCCGTGCCGGTCGCCTACGGCCACCGCGACGTCTGGGTACGCGGCTATGTCGACCAGGTGGTGATCGGCTGCGGCGCAGAGATCATCGCCCGACATCCCCGATGCTATGACCGCGAGGACATGGTCTTCGATCCGATCCATTACCTTCCTCTGCTGGAGAAGAAGATCGGAGCCCTGGATCAAGCCGCGCCGCTGGCTGAATGGGACCTGCCGTCCGAGTTCCAGACCCTGCGCCGTCTGATGGAAGCGCGGATGAACAAGGCTGGCCGCCGGGAATACGTGCAGGTGTTGCGGCTCCTTGAGATATTCGATCTCGACGATCTGCAGGTCGCCATCAAGAGGGCGCTGCGCCTGGGCGCCGTGGGTTTCGACGCCATCAAGCACCTCGTGCTGTGCCGGGTGGAGAAGCGCCCGGCCAAGCTCGACCTCGACGTCTATCCCTATCTGCCCCGGGCCAATATCGGCAAGACATCGGCGGCCAGCTACCTGTGCCTGGTGTCCGGGGATGCGGCGTGACCGAGGTCCCCAGGCTTCTGCTCGCCGATCACCTCAAGACGCTGAAGCTGCCGACATTCCTGCGGGAATACGACAAGCTGGCCCGCCAGTGTGCGGCCGAGGGGCTCGACCACGTCCAGTTCTTGGCCCGGCTGGTCGAGTTGGAGCTGATCGACCGCGAGCGGCGCATGATCGAACGGCGGGTCAAGGCTGCCAAGTTCCCCACCGTCAAAAGCCTCGACAGCTTCGACTTCAAGG
>JAGQRL010000335.1 GCA_020425485.1 Rhodospirillaceae bacterium | reverse complement strand
GTGGCCGGGCGGGGGAGAGGGCCGGCACCGCAACGACTCACCCAAGGCACTGCTGGCCCCTATCCGATCGACACTTGGAATGGTCGCGACCCCATGATGCGTATCGCCATGATCGGCACCGGCTATGTCGGCCTGGTGTCCGGAGCATGCTTCTCCGAGTTCGGGTTCTCCGTCACCTGCTGCGACACCGACGCCGGCAAGATCGAGAAGCTCACCCGCGGCGAGATGCCGATCTACGAACCCGGCCTCGACGATCTGGTGGCGCGCAATGCGTCAGCCGGGCGGCTTACCTTCACCACGGACCTGGCGCTGGCGGTGGCCGACGCCGAAGCGGTGTTCATCGCCGTCGGCACGCCGTCGCGCCGCGGCGATGGCCATGCCGACCTCACCTATGTCTACCAGGCGGCCGAGCAGATCGCGAAGGCGGTCACCGGCTACACGGTGGTGGTGACCAAGTCCACCGTACCGCCGGGCACCAGCGTGGAGGTGAAGCGCATCGTGCGCTCGGCCCGGCCGGACCTGGAGATCGACGTCGCCTCCAACCCCGAATTCCTGCGCGAAGGCTCCGCCATCCAGGACTTCATGCGGCCGGACCGGGTGATCATCGGCGCCGATAGCGAGCGCGCCCACGATGTGCTGAGCCGGCTCTACCGGCCGATCAACCTGCGCGAGGTGCCCATCGTCAACACCTCGCTGGTGACCGCGGAGATCACCAAATATGCCGCCAACGCCTTCCTCGCCATGAAGATCACCTACATCAACGAGGTGGCGGACATGTGCGAGAAGGCCGGTGCCGACGTGCACGACGTCGCCCGCGGCATCGGGCTAGATGGCCGCATCGGCCGCAAGTTCCTGCACCCCGGCCCCGGCTACGGCGGCTCCTGCTTCCCCAAGGACACGCTGGCCTTCGCCCGCACCGCGCGCGAGCTGGCCACCCCCCTCAGCCTGGTGGAAACCACCGTCGAGGTGAACGACGCCCGCAAGCGCGCCATGGCCCAGCGGGTGGTGGACGCCTGCGGCGGCTCGGTGGCCAGCAAGACGATCGCCGTGCTCGGCCTCACCTTCAAGCCCAACACCGACGACATGCGCGAAAGCCCGAGCCTGGAAATCGTGCCGGCCTTGCAGGCGGCGGGGGCCGAGGTGCGCGCCTTCGATCCCGAGGGAATGGGCGAAGCCGCCCCCCTGCTGCCGGGCACCACCTTCTGCGAGGACGCCTACGGCACCATGGCGGGGGCGGCCTGCCTGGTGATCGTCACCGAATGGTCGGAGTTCCGGGCGCTCGACCTGAAGCGGGTGAAGGCGCTGCTGGCGGCCCCGCTGGTGGTGGACCTGCGCAACTGCTACGACCCCGCCACCATGGCCCAGGCCGGCTTCGCCTATCACTCCATCGGCCGCCCGAGCGTGGATGGCCGCGTCGGATAGGGAGAGGCCCCTCCGCCGGCGGATATGGGGTGCGGCGCCCTGGCAGACTGGCAGTGGCACACGGGCGGGTTAGGTCTAGGGTCTGACGAGCCTAACCGACCGCCGGACAATGACTGACCCAACGACCGACCAAACCCCGCCAGCCGTGCCGGAGCACGCGCCGGCCGATCACCCGCCGGTGGCCCGCGGCCGCATCGGCGTGCTGCTGCTCAACCTGGGCACGCCGGACGGCACCGGCTACTGGCCGATGCGCCGCTACCTGAAGCAGTTCCTCAGCGACCGCCGGGTGGTGGACGTGAACCGGCTGATCTGGTGGCCGCTGCTCAACCTGGTGATCCTGACCACCCGCCCGTCCCGCTCCGGTGCCGCCTACAAGCGCATCTGGAACACCGAGCGGAACGAAGGCCCGCTGCTCACCATCA
>JAGQRL010000334.1 GCA_020425485.1 Rhodospirillaceae bacterium | reverse complement strand
TGGACACCGCCCAGCGCGGCATGGGGCTGGACTGGGAAACGGCCCTGGAGCTGGGCAAACGCTCCATCGCCGAAGCGCGCACCCGCGACGGGGCGGTGGTGTTCATCGGTGTCGGCACCGACCATGTGGCGCCGTCCCCCGATCTCACCATCGACGACATTGTTCGCGCCTACGAAACCCAGATCGAGGCGGTGGAAGCCGCCGGCGGCCGGCTGATCGTCATGGCCAGCCGGGCGCTGGCCACCGCCGCCACGGGGCCGGACGACTACGCCAAGGTGTATGGCCGGGTGCTGGAAGGCGTGCGCGAGCCGGTGATCCTGCACTGGCTGGGCGAGATGTTCGATCCCGCGCTCGCCGGCTACTGGGGCAGCGGCGACCACGACGCGGCCATGGATGTGTGCCTGGATGTGATGGCCGCCAATGCCGCGCAGATCGACGGCATCAAGATCTCGCTGCTCGATGCCGGCAAGGAAATCGCCATGCGCCGGCGCCTGCCTGCGGGCGTGCGCATGTATACCGGCGACGACTTCAACTACCCCGAACTGATCGCCGGCGACGCCGAGGGCTTCTCCCACGCGCTCTTGGGCATCTTCGATCCCATCGCCCCGGTGGCGTCCGCCGCCCTGGCGGCCCTGGCGGCGGGGGACCGGGCGCGTTACGAGGCGCTGTTCGCGCCCACGCTGCCGCTGTCGCGCCACATCTTCGGGGCGCCCACGCGGTTCTATAAGACGGGCGTGGTGTTCCTCGCCTGGCTCAACGGCTTGCAGCCGGCCTTCACCATGCTGGGCGGGCAGGAAAGCACGCGCTCCGCCGTGCACCTGGCCGAGCTGTTCCGCCTGGCCGATGCCGCCGGGTTGCTGGACGAGCCCGACCGGGCGGCGGCCCGCTTCGCCGGCTGGCTCGCCGTTCACGCGGGGATTGCCCCATGAGCCAGGACGGACCCTGCCGCGGCCTCTCGCTCAACACCGCCACCGTGCGCCAGCTTTGGACATTGAAGGAGATGATCCCGGCCTGCCGGCACTTCGGCTTCACCGGCATCTCGCCGTGGCGCGACCAGATCGCCGCCACCGGCCTGGACGAAACGGCGCGGATGATCGAAGGCGAGGGGCTGACCGTGACCGGCGTGTGCCGCGGCGGCATGTTTCCCTGGGCCGATGCGGCCGGCCGGGCCGCCATGCTGGACGACAACCGCAAGGCCATCGAAGAGGCGCGCACGCTCAATGCCGAATGCCTGGTGCTGGTGGTGGGCGGCCTGCCCGCGGGCTCCAAGGACATCGGTGGCGCCCGCGCCATGGTGGCCGAGGCGCTGGAGGCGTTGCTGCCCGAAGCCCGGGCCGCCGGTGTGCCGCTGGCCATCGAGCCGCTGCACCCGATGTACGCCGCCGACCGCGCCTGCGTGAACACGCTGGGCCATGCGCTGGACCTCTGCGACCTGCTGGGCGAGGGCCTCGGCGTGGCGCTCGACGTTTACCATGTGTGGTGGGATCCCGAGCTGTCCGCCCAGATCGAACGGGCCGGCAGCCGCCTCTACGCCTTCCATGTGTGCGATTGGCTGGTGCCCACCTGTGACCTGCTGCTCGACCGCGGCATGATGGGCGATGGGGTGATCGACATCCCGGCGATCCGCCGGCAAGTCCAGGCAGCCGGCTATGCTGGCCACGCCGAGGTGGAGATCTTCAGTGCCGAGACGTGGTGGACGAAGCCGCCGGAAGAGGTGCTGGCCACCTGCCGGGAGCGCTATCTGAGCGTCGTCTAGGCGGGGCCTGCGGTGGCGCTAAGGGCCGGCCAGCCGCGTGCCGGTTAGCCTTAAGCATTGATTAGGTATCCCGCCGGTAAGCTCCCGGGCAGCATCGGCAGAAGTCCCGTTGACGGACTGCCGCCCCGTGACAGGGATGCCAGAACGCGAGCCAGGCATGAGTGACGCGACCACCCTTTCCACCAGAGATGTCGCACGGCTTCTGCAAGACCCGTCGGCGGACAACCGCGCAGCACTGGCGCCCAAGCTGGCCGGTCATCTCGATTCCGAAAGCCTGTCCCAGGGCGAATTCTCCATTGCCCACGACATTCTGAACATGATGGCGCGCGACACGGCGGTGATCGTGCGCCGCGCGCTGGCCGACAACCTGAAGCACACCCAGAACCTGCCGCGCGACGTGGCGCTGACCCTGGCGCGCGACATCGACGACGTGGCGGTGCCGATCCTGGAAACGTCGGAGGTGTTCACCGACGAGGATCTGGTGGAGCTGGTGCGCGAGGTGCCGGAAGCCAAGCAGATGGCCATCGCCCGGCGCATGACCCTGTCGGGCCAGGTGACCGATGCGCTGATCGAGACCGACAACCGCGAGGTCGTGCGCACCGTGGTCCGCAACGATGGGGCGGACATCTCCGAGCGCTCGTTCAACCGGGTGCTGGACCGCTTCGGCGATGCCGAGGACATCCAGGACCCCATGGTGCACCGGCGCCAACTGCCGCTGACGGTGGCCGAACGGCTGGTCAGCCGGGTGTCCGACCACCTGAAGACCTATCTGATGACCCATCACGAGCTGTCGGCGGACACCGCTGCGGAGCTGGTGATGAAGGCGCGCGAACGCGCCACGGTGAACCTGGTTGGCCCCGATGCCGACGACCTGGACGTGGAACGCCTGGCCGCCCAGCTCCACGACAACCGGCGGCTGACGCCCACCCTGGTGTTCCGGGCGCTGTGCGTGGGCGACCTGGCGTTCTTCGAACACGCCATGGCCCAGCTTGCCGAAATCCCGGTGGTGAACGCGCGCACCCTGATCCACGACCGCGGATCGCTGGGGCTGAAGTCGCTCTACGAAAAGGCCAGGCTGCCCGAGGGCCTGTACCCGGCCATGCGGGTGGCGGTCGGCATCCTCGCCGATACCGATCCGCGGGCGAAGGATTTCGACCAGGCGAGCTTCGGCCGCCTGATGCTGGAACGCATCCTCTCCAGCGCCGACGACCTGCACCCCGACGACGCCGCCTACCTCCTGCGCAAGCTGGATGACCTGGCGGAGGAAGAGTCGGCGGCCTGACCGCGTCTGGCGTTTTGCCCAGCCTCCCGCTAGCCTTTCCCCACTGATCGGCCGCTGTTCGGCGGCCGCACACTCCCTGGGACGGACGGGCACCATGGCAGAGCCAGGAACGCCGCCGGTCGTCGGCGTGATCGGCGGCAGCGGGCTTTATGAGATCGACGGGCTGACGGACACCGAATGGCGGCGCATCGACAGCCCCTTCGGCAGCCCATCGGACGAGCTGCTGTTCGGCAAGCTGGACGGCCAGCCGGTGGTGTTCCTGCCGCGCCACGGCCGCGGCCACCGCATCCCGCCGAGCGAGCTGAACTTCCGCGCCAACATCGATGTGCTGAAGCGCGCCGGGGTGACGGAGGTGCTGTCGCTCAGCGCCGTCGGTTCGCTGCGCGAAGACCTCCCGCCCGGCACCTTCGTCGTCGTCGACCAGTTCGTCGACCGCACCTTCGCCCGCGCCAAGTCGTTCTTCGGCACCGGGCTGGTGGCCCATGTGGGCATGGCCCACCCGGTGTGTTCGCGGCTCGGCGGCAAGGCCGTGGAGGTGATGGAGGATCTCGGCATCCCCCACCATGCCGGCGGCACCTATCTGGTGATGGAAGGCCCGCAGTTCTCCACCCTGGCGGAAAGCCACCTCTACCGCGCCTGGGGCTGCGACGTGATCGGCATGACCAACATGCCGGAAGCCAAGCTCGCGCGGGAGGCGGAGCTTTGCTACGCCACCGTCGCCATGGTCACGGACTTCGACTGCTGGCACCAGGACCACGCCCATGTCACCGTCGATGCCGTGGTGAAGGTGCTGCTGGAAAACGCCCACAAGGCGCGCGATCTGGTGCGCGCCCTGGTGCCGCGGCTGGCCGGGCGGACCGAGCGCTGCGAGGCCGGCTGCCACACCGCCCTCGATGCCGCGGTGATCACCGCACCGGATGCCCGCGACCCGCTGATGGAATCCCGGCTCGATGCCGTGGCCGGGCG
>JAGQRL010000333.1 GCA_020425485.1 Rhodospirillaceae bacterium | reverse complement strand
CAAGTCGACGCTGTTCAACCGGCTTGTCGGCAAGCGGCTCGCCATCGTCCACGACACCCCCGGCGTCACCCGCGACCGGCGGGTGGGGCATGCCCGGCTCGGCCGCCTGAGCGTCGATATCATCGACACCGCCGGCTACGACGACGCCACCGGCGACGACCTCACCGAGAGCATGCGCCGGCAGACCGAACGAGCCGTCGACGAGGCCGACCTGTCGCTGCTGGTGGTGGATGCGCGGTCCGGCCTGACGCCGCTCGACCACGCCTTCGCCGACTGGCTGCGCCGCTGCGGCCGGCCGGTGCTGCTGGTGGCCAACAAGACCGAAGGCCGCATGGCCGAAGCCGGCTACTACGAGGCGTTCTCGCTGGGCATCGGCGAGCCGGTGCCGATCTCCGCCGAGCACGGCGAGGGCATGGCCGACCTGGAAGCGGCCATCCACGACGTGCTGGGCGAACGCGCCACCGAGGACGGCCAGAAGGAGCCGCGCGACAAGCCGCTGCACCTGGCCGTGGTGGGCCGGCCCAATGTCGGCAAATCCACCCTCGTCAATGCGCTGATCGGCGAGGAACGGGTGCTCACCGGCCCGACGCCGGGCATCACCCGCGACGCCATCGCGGTGGACTGGCGCTGGCGCGACCGGGCGATCCGACTCGTGGATACCGCCGGGCTGCGCCGCCGCGCCCGCATCGAGGACACGCTGGAACAGCACGCCGCCTCCTCCAGCCTCAGCGCCATCCGCCTGGCGGAGGTGGTGGTGCTGGTGCTGGATGCCGCCATGGTGCTGGACAAGCAGGACCTCACCATCGCCCGCCATGTGGAAGAAGAAGGCCGCGCCCTGGTAATCGCCGTGAACAAATGGGACGACGTGGCCGACCACGCCGGCACCCTGCGCCGCCTGGAAGACCGGCTGGCGACCTCCCTGCCCCAGCTGCGCGGGGTGCCCACGGTCACCATTTCCGCCCTCCACCGGCTGCGCCTGGATGCGCTAATGGACGCAGTGGTGGGCATCCACGACGTGTGGGACACGCGCCTGCCGACGGGGCCGCTCAACCGCTGGCTCCAGGGCATGGTGGAAAGCCACCCGCCGCCGGCGGCCAAGGGCCGGCGCATCCGCCTGCGCTTCATCACCCAGGTGAAGGCGCGGCCGCCCACCTTTGCGGTGTGGGTCAGCCAGCCCGACCAGTTGCCCGAGTCTTACGATCGCTTTCTGGTGAACGGGTTGCGCGAGCAGTTCGGGCTCACCGGCGTGCCCATCCGGCTACTGCGCCGGACCAGCAAGAACCCCTATGCGGATCGCGCTTCGGGGTCTCGCTAGGCGAGACGGGGAGGCCCGCCGGCGGCCGGTACAGTAACCGTCCGGTCGCGCCGCCCCGTGGCACCCCCCCTCCGCCAACCCCGTCAAGCTGGGAAATTCTCTGAAGATTTACCGCGCAGCCCAGATTTCACCTGAATGCGTCTTGGCAGATGAACACCACTCACGTTAAGACTTGGTCCATGATGCATCCCATGCATTGCACTTAGCGGGAGCTCGACCGATGTCTTTCAGCCGTCTGGCAGTATTCTGTGTGGGTGTCCTCGGGCTCTCCGGCTGCGTGGGCTACGACGTGGACCAGTTGAACGGCACCGAGCCATCGGGCGGAACCCCCTTCACACGTCAGCTCGCCGTTGAGTATCGCGAGCTTGCCAACTTCGAAGCGACCGATGAGGACGACTGGGCGTCGGCCGAGCTGTTTGCCCATCGCGGCCTGGCTGCCGCCAATGGCGACGTGCTGGAGCCCTTCTTCTTGTCGGACTTCTATATTCCGGCCAACGGCGTGGCCGAGCTGCGCGAAGCCCGCTTCCGGCTGGTGCGCGCACTGGTGCAGGGCGCCAGGGATACCTTCCCGGCAGAGTCCGCTGCCGCCCAGGCCAATTTCGACTGCTGGGTGGAGCAGACCGAAGAGAACGATCAGCCCGAACACATCCGCGCCTGCCGCGATGAGTTCTACGCCGCCCTGGCGTTGATCGAAGAACAGCCCGCTTCGGTGCCGGTGTATTACATCTTCTTCGACTTCGATCAGTCGCTGATCACGCCGGAAGGCCAGCAGGTGATCAACCAGATCGTCAACGACTACGCCACCGGCGCCGTCGGCCAGGTGGGCGTGGTCGGCCACACCGACCGCTCGGGCTCCGTCCCCTACAACGAGGGCCTGTCGCAGCGCCGCGCCAGTGCGGTGGAACAGGCGCTGGTGTCCGCGGGGATCCCGAGTGCCGCGATCGTCGCCACCTACCAGGGCGAATCCACGCCGCTGGTGCCGACCGAAGACGGTGTGCGCGAGCCCTCCAACCGCCGGGCCGAGGTGCGCTTCCAGTAAGCCACTCCCCCGCATCGGCTTGAAGACCGCTGGCGGCGGCACCCACCCGGGTGCCGCCGTCGCCGTTTTCAGCTCGCCTTTTTCGATTTGACCGCCGGCCGCTGCGGCCTACCGGCGCCCGGCACCGCCGGCGCCTTGCCGCTGTGCACACAAGAAAAGAGGCCGCAGATCATGTGATCCGCGGCCAGGACAAAACAGGGAGGTTTGGAGACAAGTCGGACGCTACCGCGCACCCGATGACGGCTCCATGACCTAAGTCAAATACACTCATTATGGGATGGAGATTCTCGCACTGCGTCACAACCTCCCATAGGTGCCGTGACCTGCCTGGCCGCGATCCGTCACCGCCGGCGGCCGGATGGACGCCTTGATCGCCAGGCTCTCTAACCGGCTGCGCCCAACCGATGGAACGCGGCTTCCAGATCGGCGATCAGGTCGCCCGGATCCTCCAGGCCGACATGGAAGCGCAGCGTGCGCCCCGGCGCCGGCCAGGTGGTGGCGGTGCGCCCCTTTTCCGGCTGCGTCCACAGAACCAGGCTTTCGAAGCCGCCCCAACTGGCGCCGATGCCGAACAGCTCGAACCCGTTCATCATGCGGCGGATGCCGGCTTCGCTTGCCCCTTCGGCCAGCACCACACCCATCAGCCCGCTCGCCCCGGCAAAGTCCCGCACCCAGATGGCGTGGCCGGGGTCGCTGGGCAGCGGCGGATAGAGCACCCGCTCCACCTCCGGCCGCGCTTCCAGCCACTCGGCGACCGTCAACGCCGAGCGCTGGTGCTGGGGCAGCCGCACGCCGATGGTGCGCAGGCCCCTCAGCGCCAGGTACACGTCGTCCGGTCCCGCCTGCTGGCCCAGGGTGCCCGACACCCGCTTGACCCGCCGGAAGGACGCCTGGTCGGGCAGCGTGATCAGCCCGATCAGCACATCGGCGTGGCCGACGATGTATTTGGTGCCGGCCTGCACCGACACGTCCACGCCGTGGTCCAGCGGCTTATAGAACAGCGGCGAGGCCCAGGTGTTGTCCATGATGGTGGTGATGCCGCGCGCCTTGGCCACCGCCACGATGGCCGGCACGTCCTGCACCTCGAAGGTCAGCGAACCGGGAGATTCCAGGTAGATCACCGTGGTGTTGGGGCGCACCAGATCGGCGATCCCCGCCCCCACCAGCGGATCGTAATAGGTGGTTTCCACCCCGTAGGTGCTGAGGATGGTGTCGCACATCCGCCGGGTCGGCCCGTAGGCGCTGTCCACCATCAGCAGGTGATCGCCCGCCTTCAGATGGGCCAGCAGGGCCGTGGAGCAGGCCGCCGCCCCGGACGATACGCTGATCGACCGGTAGCCGTTTTCCAGCTCGGCCACGGCACTTTCCAGGGCGTCGCTGGAAGGCGTCAGGGTGCGGCCGTACTGCACGGTGTCGAACGGCCGGGAGGTCAGGTCCTCGAACGTCTCCTGGTCGGGGAACAGGATGGTCGAGGCGCGGTACACCGGAACGTTAACGGCGCCGTGGTGGCCAAAGCTGTCGCGGCCGCTGTGGGAAAGGCGGGTCGCGGTCTTGTGCGGGCGGCTGGGCTGATCGGAACTGGTCATGGTCCGCGTTGTGGCGGAACCGCGGGAACCGGTCAAATGCCCCGTTTGCATGGTGCGCAGGCGCGCCGCCGGACGCCACGCTTTGCGCTGCCGATGGGTAAATCATGGGCGGCTGCCCAACCGGCGGGCAGCGGCGGCCGGGGATGGTGACCTAATTGTGCCAAGACAAGGGCTATCGCGTGGTGGCGCATCTCTTGCTATCAGTTACCCATCGCCATGCGGCGGCTGCATGTCGCCGTTGCGAAACACTCAGAAACAGGGGGACGAATCCCATGCCGATGAAATCGATTCTTGCTGCTGGTGCCGCGGTCGGCGTGCTCAGCGTCGTGATGCCCGTTCAGGCCCAGGAGACGGTCAATGCGGTGATGGAGCGCGGTGCGCTGCGTTGCGGCGTGAACACCGGTCTCGCCGGCTTCTCCAACCCGGATTCCGAAGGCAACTGGGAAGGCCTGGACGTGGACGTGTGCCGCGCCATCGCCGCCGCCATGCTGGGCGATCCCGATGCCGTGGAGTTCACCCCGCTGACCGCCCAACAGCGCTTCACCGCCCTGCAATCGGGCGAAGTCGACGTGCTGTCGCGCAACACCACCTGGACGCTGACCCGCGACACCTCGCTGGGCCTCAACTTCGCTCCGGTCACCTTCTACGATGGCCAGGGCTTCATGGTGCCGGCCGATCTCGGCGTGACCAGCGCCCTTGAGCTGAGCGGCGCCACCGTCTGCGTGCAGCCCGGCACCACCACCGAGCTGAACCTGGCCGACTACTTCCGCGCCAACGAGATGGAGTTCGAGCCGGTCGTCATCGAGCAGATCGACGAAGTGAACGCGGCCTTCTTCGCCGGCCGCTGCGACGTGTACACCACCGACGCGTCGGGCCTGGCCTCGATCCGCGCCACCGTCGCCCCGAACCCGGCCGACTACATCATCCTGCCGGAGATCATCTCCAAGGAGCCGCTGGGCCCGGTGGTGCGCCACGGCGACGACCAGTTCTTCGACATCGTCAAGTGGACCGTCTACGCCCTCATCGAAGCCGAGGAGCTGGGCGTCACGTCGGAGAACCTGGAAGAGATGATGGGCAGCTCCAACCCGTCCGTGCAGCGCCTGCTGGGCGTGACCCCGGGCATGGGCGAAGCGCTGGGCCTGTCGGAAAGCTGGGCCCACGATGCGATCGCCGCGGTGGGCAACTACGGCGAAATCTTCGAGCGCAATGTCGGCGTCAACACGCCGTTGGGCCTTGAGCGGGGCATCAACGACCTGTGGACCCGTGGCGGTCTGATGTACGCGATGCCGATCCGCTAACAGCGGCCTCGGTGGGTGGCGGCCGGCTTCGTCCGGCCGCCGCTCAGCCCCTCCCCGCCCCGTCGCCTTCCGCGACCGCAATCGAGAGGCTGACTGCCTTGGCGCAAGCAGATACTTCCGCGCCGGCTCAGGAGGCACACGGACTGCTCTACGATCCGCGTGCTCGTGCCGTCTTCTACCAAGTGCTCACCCTGGCCATCGTCGTCGGCATCGGGTGGTATCTCATCCACAACACGCTGGCCAACCTGGCGCAGCAGAACATCGCCAGCGGTTTCGGCTTCCTCGACCGCGAGGCCGGCTTCGCCATCAGCGAAAGCCTGATCCCCTACGACGCATCGGACACCTACGGCCGCGCCATCCTCGTCGGCCTGCTCAACACGCTGGTGGTGGCGGCACTCGGCATCCTCTTCGCCACGCTGATCGGCACGGTGGTGGGCATCTCGCGCCTGTCGTCCAACTGGCTGGTGGCCAAGCTGGCCAGCGTCTACGTGGAGAGCGTGCGCAACGTGCCGCTGCTGCTGCAGCTTTTCGTCTGGTACTCGATCATCACCGTCTCGCTGCCGCACCCGCGCGAAGAAATGACGGTGGGGCTCGACATCTACCTCACCAACCGCGGCATCTACGTGCCGGTACCGCTGGCAGACCCGGTGTGGCCGCTGGTTGGCCTGGCGCTGCTGGTCGGCATCGTGCTGGCCTTTGTGATCCGCCGCTGGGCCAAACGGATCCAGGAGACCACCGGCAAGATCAAGCCGGTGCTGTGGTACAGCCTCGCCGTCATCTTTGGCTGCCCGCTGCTGGTCTGGCTGGCCGGCGGCGCCCCCATCGGCATGGATGTGCCGGTGCGCGAGGGCTTCAATTTCCAGGGCGGCATCGTGCGAACGCCGGAATTCACAGCGCTGCTGGCGGGCCTCAGCTTCTATACCGGCGGCTTCATCGCGGAAATCGTGCGCAGCGGCATCCTGGCGGTGCCGCGCGGGCAAACCGAAGCGGCGCGTTCGGTCGGCCTCAAGCCGGGCCGGGTGCTGCAGCTCGTGGTGTTGCCGCAAGCCCTGCGCATCATCATTCCGCCGACCACGAGCCAATACCTGAACCTGACCAAGAACAGCTCGCTCGCCGTGGCGATCGGCTACCCGGATCTGGTGTCGGTGGGCAACACCACCTTGAACCAGACCGGCCAGGCGATCGAGGCGATCCTCATTTATATGACCGTGTACCTGACGATCAGCCTGCTGATCTCGCTGTTCATGAACTGGTACAACCGCCACATCGCGCTGGTGGAGCGCTGAGCCATGGCGAACACCGACACCTTCGTTCCCCTGCCGTCCCGCCCGCCGCCGCGGGCCACCAGCGGCTTCCTGGGCTGGCTGCGCGGCAACCTGTTCAGCACCTGGTACAACGCCCTCATCACCCTGCTGCTGGTGTGGTTCCTGGTCGAGCTGATCGTGCCGATCGTCCGCTGGGTGGTGGTGGATGCCACCTTGTTCTCCGCGCTGGGCACCGACGATCCGGCCGCGGTGTGCCGGCAGAACGACGGCGCCTGCTGGGCCTTCATCGCCGAATGGTGGCGCTTCATCCTGTTCGGCCGCTACCCGTATGTGGAGCAGTGGCGCCCCGCCCTGGCGGTGGCCATCACCATCGGCCTGTGGGTGATCAGCTGCGACCGGCGCTTCTGGAACAAGCGGCTGATGTATTTCTGGCTGGTCGGCGTTCCGGTGGTCTACATCCTCATGTCCGGCGGCATCCTCGGGTTGACCGAGGTGCCCACGGTGAACTGGGGCGGCCTGCCGCTGACCATCGGGCTCAGCACCGTCGGGCTCACCGTGGCGTTCCCGCTGGGCATCTTCCTGGCGCTGGGCCGGCGCTCGAAGATGCCGGTCATCCGCATCCTCTCGATCGCCTATATCGAGCTGATCCGCGGCGTGCCGCTGATCACCGTGCTGTTCATGTCGTCGCTGATGCTGCCGATGTTCCTGCCCACCGGCGTGACCATCGACGTGCTGCTGCGCGCCCAGATCGGCATCATCCTGTTCGCCGCCGCCTATCTGGCCGAAGTGGTGCGCGGCGGGTTGCAGGCGGTGCCGCGCGGCCAGTTCGAGGCGGCCGACAGCCTGGGCCTGACCTACTGGCAGAAGACCGGGCTGATCGTGCTGCCCCAGGCGCTGCGCATCTCCATCCCGCCGCTGGTCAACACCTTCATCGGCTTCTTCAAGGACACCTCGCTGGTCAGCATCATCAGCCTGCTGGACCTGGTGGGGGCGGCGAAACAGGCGCTCACCAACCCCTCCTGGCGCGGCTTCTACCAGGAAAGCTACCTGTTCATCGCGCTCATCTTCTTCATCTTCTGCTTCTCCATGTCGAAATACTCGCAATGGCTGGAGAAGCACGTGAACACCGGCACCCGGCGCTAGCCGGGCATCGGGGAGGACCACGCTATGACCGACACCGTAAGTCTGGACAAGGCCGCCCCCTCCGGCGCCGCCACGCCCGAGCAGGCCGCCGATCCGGTGATCCAGATCACCGGCGTCAACAAGTGGTACGCGCATTTCCACGTGTTGAAGGATATCAACCTGACGGTTGAGCGGGGCGAGAAGATCGTCATCTGCGGCCCGTCCGGCTCCGGCAAGTCCACCGTGATCCGCTGCATCAACGCGCTGGAGGAACACCAGGAAGGCTCCATCTACGTCGACGGCATCCGCCTGACCAACGACCTGAAGAACATCGATGCGGTGCGCAGCGAAGTCGGCATGGTGTTCCAGCAGTTCAACCTGTTCCCCCACCTGACAGTGCTGGAGAACCTGACCCTGGCGCCCATCTGGGTGCGCAAGGTGCCGCGCCGGGAGGCGGAGGAAACCGCCATGTATTTCCTGGAGCGGGTGCGCATCCCCGACCAGGCGAGCAAGTATCCCGGCCAGCTTTCCGGCGG
>JAGQRL010000037.1 GCA_020425485.1 Rhodospirillaceae bacterium | reverse complement strand
CGAACAGCCGGGCGATGGCGCGGCGCCGCCGCTGTTCGTAGTCCGCCACGCTCGCCAGCAGGTCGGCGCGCACCGGCACCGCACGTTCCGCCGCCGCCGTGGGGGTGGGTGCGCGGTGGTCGGCCACGTGGTCGATCAGGGTGGTGTCGGTCTCGTGCCCGACGGCGGAGATGACGGGGATGGTGCAGGCCGCCACCGCGCGCACCACCACCTCCTCGTTGAACGCCATCAGGTCTTCCAGGCTGCCGCCGCCGCGCGCCACGATCACCACGTCTGGCCGCGGCACGCCGGCCGCGGGCGTCAGCGTGTCGAAACCCGTCACCGCCTCGGCGATCTGGGCGGCCGCACCCTCGCCCTGCACGGCGACGGGCCACAGCAGCACGTGGCGGGGAAAGCGATCGGCCAGCCGGTGGAGGATGTCGCGGATCACCGCACCCGACGGCGAGGTGACCACGCCGATCACGCCCGGCAGCAGCGGCAGCGGCCGCTTGCGCGCCTCGTCGAACAGCCCTTCGGCGGCCAGCCGCTTGCGCCGGTCCTCCAGCAGCTTCAGCAGCGCCCCTTCGCCCGCCACCTCCATGGCTTCGATGACGAGCTGGTACTGCGAGCGCGGCGCGTAGGTGGTCAGCCGGCCGGTGCACACCACCTCCAGCCCCTCGTCGGGCGACAGCGCAATGCGCGAAGCGACGCCGCGCCAGATCACCGCATCCAGCACCGCCGAATCGTCCTTCAGGCGCAGATAGGTGTGGCCGGACGGGTGGCGCTTGGGCTGGCTGATTTCGCCGCGCACCCGCACATGGCCGTAACGGTCCTCCACCGTGCGCTTCAGCGCGGTGGAGATCTCGCTCACCGTATATTCCGGCAGGTTGGATGCGGCCGGCGGATCGGGTCGGTCTTGCGTCATGTGCCCCCCGGCGGGATACAAACGCGCCGGCCCGGCCCGGCGCAAGGGCCGAGACGGCGGCGAGGAACGGAGGACACGATGCGCATCCTGGTGGTCGGCAGCGGCGGGCGCGAACATGCGCTGGCCTGGAAGATCCAATCCTCGCCGCTGTGCGATGCGCTGTACTGCGCGCCGGGCAATGCCGGCATCGCCGAGGACGCCACCTGCGTGCCCATCTCCGCCACCGATATCGACGGACTGGTGGGCTTCGCCGAGGCCGAGGCCATCGACCTGGTGGTGGTGGGCCCCGAAGCGCCCCTGGTGGCGGGACTGGTGGACCGGCTGAGGGCGGCTGGCATCCGTGCCTTCGGCCCCAGTGCCGCAGCAGCCCGGCTGGAAGGCTCCAAATCCTTCCTGAAGGAGCTGTGCGCCCGCCACGCCATCCCCACCGCCAGGTTTGCCCGCTTCACCGATGCCGAGGCGGCCCGTGCCTATGTGCGCGCACAGGGTGCCCCCATCGTCGTCAAGGCCGATGGGCTGGCCGCCGGCAAGGGCGTGGTGGTGGCCGCCACGGTGGAGGAAGCCGAAGACGCGGTGACCGCCATGCTGGAGGAAGGCCGCTTCGGTGCCGCCGGGGCCGAAGTGGTGATCGAGGAATGCCTGGAAGGGCCGGAAGCGAGCTTCTTTGCCCTGGTGGACGGCCACACCGCCCTGCCGCTGGCCAGCGCCCAGGACTACAAGCGCGCCCGCGACGGCGATCTCGGCCCCAACACCGGCGGCATGGGTGCCGTTTCGCCGACGCCGCGGCTGACCGCGGCCATGGAAGCACGCGTGCTGCAGGAGATCATCGAACCGACGGTGGCGGCCCTGGAAGCAACCGGCACGCCCTTTGTCGGCGTGCTCTATGCCGGGCTGATGCTCACCGCCGACGGCCCCAAGCTGCTGGAATACAACGTGCGGTTCGGCGACCCGGAATGCCAGGTGCTGATGGCCCGCATGCGGTCGGACATCGTGCCCGCCCTGGTGGCCGCCACCGAAGGCCGGCTGAACGATGTGTGGGTGGATTGGCACGACGCGCCGGCCGTCGTGGTGGTGATGGCCGCCAACGGCTATCCCGACGCGCCGGAAGCCGGCACGCAGATCAAGGGGCTGGATGCCGCCGCGGCGTCCGCCAAGGTGTTCCATGCCGGCACCAAGCAGGACAGCCAGGGCCGCGTGCTGGCGGCCGGTGGCCGGGTGCTCGGCATCACCGCCAGCGGCGCCACCACCGGGGAAGCCCGGGCCGCGGCCTACCGGGCAGTGGATGCGGTGGACTGGCCGGGCGGCTGGTGCCGGCGCGACATCGGCGCGGACATCGCCTGAGCGGTACCGGGATCCGGGCTCAACGGCGCCACCGCCGCGACATCATCTTCGCCATCCTCGGTTCCGACAGCGGGCGGGGAGCAACGGGGAGACCGATGGATCGCAACACCGTCATGGCCATCCTGGTGTGCCTTGCCGGCGGCGCGATCATCTATTTCGCCGCCCAATGGCTCGGCATCGATGTGAGCAGGCGCAGCCTGATCGAACGTCCGCCCGTGCCCTACGTCGTCGGGGACGACTATCTGCCGCCCGATGTGCGCGCGCAGGTGCGGGAGATGCAGGACATGCACCGGCAGTTGGAGAGCCAGTTCCAGCCGATGATGGAGGAGCTGCGCCGCCAGCGGGAAGCCGAAGCCGCAGCGGCCGCGGGGGCCGAAGAAGCCGCAGGGGCAGAGGGAGCCGAGGCGGCGGACTGATGGCCTACCGCCGCGCCCGGAAGAAGGCGCGCAGCAGCTCCGCGGAGCGTTCCGCCTCGATACCGCCCACCACCGCCGGGCGATGGTGGCAGGTGGGCTGGGCAAAGAACTGCGGGCCGTGCAGCACCGCCCCGCCCTTGGGGTCTTCCGCCCCGAACACCAGCCGGCCGACGCGGGCAAAGGCGATGGCACCGACGCACAGCACGCAGGGTTCCAGGGTGACGTAGAGCGTGGTGTCGGGCAGGCGCGGGCGGCCGCGCGCGGCCCCTGCGGCGCGGATCACCAGCACCTCGGCATGGGCGGTGGGATCGGCATCGGCCTCCACCCGGTTGCCGGCCCGCGCCAGCACTTCGCCGCCGCCGTCCACCAGCACCGCCCCCACCGGCACCTCGCCGCGCGCCGCCGCCGCCTCAGCCTCCTCCAGCGCCATCGCCATGAAGCTGCGGTCGATATCCACGATGCCGTCAGTTTCTGCCATGCGCCGTGCCGGCGGACCGCTCTGCCACCTCGCCCACCACCCTGAAATCGCCTGCCACGATGTCGCGTCCTGTCACCAGTTTGCCGCCGCGGAAGGCCCGGCGCACCCGCTTTGCATCGGGTGCATCGACAACGGCGCGCACGGCACCCCGGCGAAAGCGGCCGCGCGCGAAAAACCGCCGGCTGCCGCATTGGGCACAGCGGCCCTGGTGGCGCGCCACATCGGCGGACCGGCCCACCGCCCCGCATTCGGCGCATTGCACCGTCGGCTTGCTCGCGGCGGCGAGGACGGCACTGCGGGCGAGCATCCCGATGCCGACGAACACCGCCACCGCCTCGCCCACCAGCCAGGCCACCGGCTGCTGTTCCGGCCGGGTCAGCAGCACCATGCCGCCGGCCAGGAGCGCGGCACCGAAAAACGCGAGCAGCCCGCGCAGCCAGAGGTTGCGCCGCGGGCGAACGGCAGGATCGATCGGGGGAAACTGCTGCGCCGGCATGGTGGTGCGGACCCCAAGGAGGGCAGCCGATCCCGCTGGACCGGCCGGCAATCTGCAGCCGCAACCTAGCATGGGTCCCTCGTCTCCCGGTTGTCCGGCCGGGCTCGCCAGACTGCGCCGCGAGCATAGCCGCATTCCAAATCTGCACTTTCCTTGACAGACCGCCCGCCGACAGCGCAAACGGCAAGATCCACACATCGCGGATCGGGTTTATGAGCGAGCGCGTCTACCTGTTCGACACCACGCTGCGCGACGGAGCGCAGACCCAGGGCATCGACTTTTCGGTGGCGGACAAGCTGGCCATCGCGGCGGAACTCGACCGTATCGGCATAGACTACATCGAGGGCGGCTGGCCCGGCGCCAATCCCACCGACGACCGGCTGTTCGCCAACCCGCCGAAGCTGGCCAACGCCACCTTCACCGCCTTCGGCATGACCAGGCGGCCGGGCCGCAGCGTCGCCAACGATCCGGGGCTGGCGGCCATGTGGCAGGCCAAGGCGCCGGCCGTCTGCCTGGTGGGCAAGACGTGGGACTTCCACGTGCGGGTGGCGCTGGGCATCTCCAACGAAGAGAACCTGGAGCTGATCTCCGACAGCATTGCCGAGGCGGTGGCCCAGGGCCGCGAAGCACTGTTCGACTGCGAGCACTTCTTTGACGGCTACAAGGCCGACCCGGAGTTCGCCTTGGCCTGCGCGGTGGCGGCCTATCAGGCCGGCGCGCGCTGGGTGGTGCTGTGCGACACCAACGGCGGCTCGCTGCCCGACGAGATCGAGGCGATCACCCGGGAAGTGACGGTGCACATCCCCGGCGACCACCTGGGCATCCACACCCACAACGACACCGGCAACGCCATCGCCAACACCCTGGCGGCGGTGCGCGCCGGCGCGCGCCATGTGCAGGGCACGCTGAACGGGCTGGGCGAGCGCTGCGGCAATGCCGACCTGATCGCGCTGATCCCCGCACTGTCGCTGAAGATGGGGTTCAAGACCGGCATTCCCGCTGAAAAGATCTCCACGATCACCAAGCTGAGCCACTGGTTCGACGAACGGCTGAACCGCGCGCCCGATCCGCGGCGGCCCTATGTCGGCGCCCATGCCTTCGCCCACAAGGGCGGGCTGCACGCCTCGGCCATCGCCAAGGATCCGCGCTGCTACGAGCACATCGAGCCGCAGACCGTGGGCAACCGGCGCACCGTCGTGGTGTCCGACCAGGCCGGCCGCTCGAACATCCTGCACCGGCTGGAAGAGATCGGCCTGACCATCGATCCCAAGGATCCGCGGGCCGAACAGCTTGCCGACCTGGTGAAGCGCCGCGAGTTCGAGGGCTATGCCTATGACGGGGCGGAGGCCAGCTTCGAGCTGCTGGCGCGCCGCATGCTGGGCCAGGTGCCCACCTATTTCGAACTGCTGCGCTTTTCCGTGACCGACGAGCGGCGCTTCAACGCGCGCGGCGAGCTGGTGACGGAGAGCGAGGCGACGGTGAAGGTGCGCGTGGGCAACGCCGTCCACCACACCGTGGCGGAAGGCAACGGCCCGGTGAACGCGATAGACCGGGCGCTGCGCAAGGCGGTGGAACCCACCTACCCGGCCCTTCAGCACATGCGGCTGGTGGATTTCCGCGTGCGCATCCTGAAGGAAAGCGATGCCTCCGCCGCCATGCCGCGGGTGCTGATCGAAAGTGCCAACGGCCATGACGAGCGGTGGTCCACCGTCGGCGTGTCCACCAACATAATCGACGCCTCCTTCGATGCCCTGGGCGACAGCCTGACCTATTGCCTGCTGCGCAACGGCGTTTCCGCCGTCTAGGGGCCGCGCACCGGGGCGGCGAACACCGCCCCGGAAGCCAATCGAAACGCACCACGCCGGTATGTCTGGCGGTTCCCGGCCCACGCCGCGGGAATTGCGCCCGGCCGCGCTGCAATTGTCGTCAAGCGAATGGTAACGTTTACCAGCGCGATGCTGCGCCGCAATCATCCGTTTTGAGAAGATTTCACGGCCGCTCGCCTAACGGCAGTGCCGGCCGTTGCTTGCAAGAATGACGATGGCGGTTGATGCGATTTATCCAGTTTGTGTAGATTCCACCCATGGGAGGGTCGACTGGATCATGAAACTGGGGCGGGGCGACGGGTTCGCTAAATCGACGGCGGGAGTCTCAAATCCCGACGAGATTGCCCTGATTCTCGGGCAACACTTGAGCAGTCTCGGCTTCTGCGGCTTCTGCTATGCCCCGACCGGCCGCGACGGATCGATCGACCCGCACACCGCACTCTATGGCTCGCAAACCTGGGGCCAGGATGGGTCTGGCGAGTTCTCCTGCTGGCCTACCCACTACTTGCTGGGTGCCCGCCACGTCCACGACCCCATGGTTAAATTGCTGCTGGCGAGCCACGGCCCGGTGACCTGGAGCGGGACCGCCGATCCCCGGCTCCACGGCCTGCGCCAGGAAGCCAAGCGCTTCGGCGTGGGCGATGCCATCGGCCTGCCCGTGCGCGGCACCCATGATCAGTGCGAGGCCATCGCCTTCGCCTACCTGCCCGGTGACGACGCGGCAGCGCTGGACCCGGACATCGATTACCTGCGCCTGGAACTGGCGATCCTGCAGACCCACCTGCGCTGCCGTGCGGTGATGGAACAGCGCGCCCGCACGCTTCCCGGAACGGTGCTGACATCGCGCGAACGCGAGGTATTCGAGTGGGTGGCGCGCGGCCGCAGCAATGCGGAAATCGCCGGCCTGCTGAACATCAGCGAGCGCACCGTCAACTTTCACATCGACAACACCCGCAAGAAAGTAAAGGCACGCAACCGTATGCACGCCTTGGTCGAGCTTATTATCGCAGGCGAAATTCGACCCCAGCCATTAAACTTATAGCATCCTGTAGTTTTTCCCAGGCTGTCAGCAGGCGGCGGCTGGCATACAGTTGGGGTCGTCAACGGATTGTTAACAACAATCGGGGTCTGCGATGAAGCGTATAGCGCCCTTGGGCCTGCTCAAGGACCTCCAACGGTCGGACGACCCCGACGATCGGGGCCGGACGGACGCCGTCGCCATCCACTGGTTTCTCGACTACCTGGTCGAGGAGTGTGAGGCGCTCGACATGTACAACACTGCCGCCTCGATCCGTCAGGCACGCCAGCATGCTCTGCGCGAGGCAAGCCGCTCCTGCGAGGCTACCCACTGATCTGTCCCTGAGGTTCTGCCGTTCTCGGGTCCGCGTTCACACTGCCCGTGCGCCATGGCGCTTCGGCCATGGCTGCCGCATACCGGCGGCCCACCCCGGCAAACGCCCTGCAGGCGCCCGATCCGCAGCCTCCGCGGCGAACCGGGCCTGTTGCCGCAGCGGAAAAATCGAAAGCGCATCAGCCCTGTGTGTCGCGCAGGCGGGCCGGATGGCGACTTGTGCCATGCGGCAAAACCGTTAGAATCCCTCGCACCAAAAGCAGCGCATAGATGGGTCAGGCGCCGGTGACCGGTAAGAGCAGCTACGACTACGACGATCTCCTGTCCTGCGCGCATGGAACCCTGTTCGGCCCTGGCAACGCGCGATTGCCGCTGCCGCCGATGCTGATGTTCGATCGCATCACGCAGATCAATTCCACGGGCGGAGAACACGGCAAGGGCGAGGTGGTGGCCGAACTGGATGTGCGGCCGGACCTCTGGTTCTTCGACTGTCACTTCGAAACCGACCCGGTGATGCCGGGCTGCCTGGGCCTGGATGCCCTGTGGCAGCTTCTCGGCTTCTTCCTCGGCTGGACCGGAGCGCCGGGGCGCGGCCGCGCGCTCAGCGTCGGCGAGGTCAAGTTCTCCGGCGAGGTCCTGCCGACCGCCAGTCGCGTCTCCTACCGGCTTGACATCAAGCGGTTTATCAACCGAAAGGTCGTACTGGGGATCGCGAACGGGCAGGTCGCAGTCGACGGGCGTGCGATCTACGACGCGACGGACCTGCGGGTCGGCTTGTTCGCTGCGACCGACAATCTCTGATGTGGAGGGCGCACATGCGCCGTGTTGCCGTCACCGGAATGGGCATCGTCTCGTGCATCGGCAACGATCGCCATGAGGTGCTGGATAGCCTGCGCGAAGGCCGCTCCGGCATCGTCGCAGCCCCGGAATACGCCGAGCTTGGGTTCCGCAGCCGCGTCCACGGGGCGATCAAGCTGGACATCGAGTCCCGGATCGACCGCAAGCTGCGCCGCTTCATGGGCAACGGGGCGGCGTACAACTACATCGCCATGGAAGAGGCGATCGCCCATGCCGGGCTGGAGCCGAACGAGATCTCCCACGAGCGCACCGGCATCATCATGGGCTCGGGCGGCCCGTCGGTGGAGAACCTGATCAGCGCGGCGGACATCACCCGCACCAAGGGGCCCAAGCGCATCGGCCCCTACATGGTCACCCGGTCGATGTCGTCCACCAACTCCGCCACGCTGGCCACCCCCTTCAAGATCAAGGGCGTCAACTACTCCATCAGCTCCGCCTGCTCCACCAGCGCCCATTGCATCGGCAACGGCGCGGAAATGATCCAGTGGGGCAAGCAGGACATCGTCTTCGCCGGCGGCGGCGAAGAACTGTACTGGGGCCTGTCGGTGTTGTTCGACGCCATGGGTGCCTTGTCCTCCAAGTACAACGACACCCCGGAGAAGGCCTCGCGCGCGTTCGACAAGGACCGCGACGGCTTCGTCATCTCCGGCGGCGGCGGCGTGCTGGTGCTGGAGGAGCTGGAGCGGGCCAAGGCGCGCGGTGCGACCATCCATGCCGAGCTGGTGGGCTACGGCGCCACCTCCGATGGCTACGACATGGTCGCCCCCTCCGGCGAAGGGGCGGTGCGCTGCATGCGGCTGGCCCGCGAGGGCGTGGAAGTTCCGGTGGACTACGTGAACGCCCACGCCACCTCGACGCCGGCCGGCGACATCGTGGAGCTGAACGCCATGCGCGAGGTGTTCGGCAACCATCTGCCGTCGATCAGCGCCACCAAGTCACTCACCGGCCACGCCCTGGGGGCCGCCGGCGTGCATGAGGCGATCTACAGCCTGCTGATGCTGGAGCACGATTTCGTCTCCGCCTCGGCCAATATCGAGACACTGGATGAGCAGGCTGCCGGCATGCCGGTGGTTACCGAGCGCATCGACAATGCGGGACTGGAGTGCGTGATGTCCAACAGCTTCGGGTTTGGCGGCACCAACGCCTGCCTGACCTTCCGCCGTTACCATGGCTGACCTTCAGGCGCCGGCCATGCACGGGGACGTCGTTCGGGATGCGGCTGCCGAGGTGGTGACCGACGGGCTGCTGGCCGGCAAGCGCGGCCTGGTACTCGGCGTGGCCAACAGCTACTCCATCGCCTGGGGGATTGCCCAGGCGGCCCGCGCGGCCGGGGCTGACCTCGCCATCACCTACCAGGGCGATGCCTTCCGCCGCCGGGTGGAACCGCTGGCGGGCGAGCTGGGTGCGGCCATGATCGCCCATTGCGATGTGGAAGATCCCGCCAGCCTGGATGCGCTGTTCGAACGCGTCTCCAGCGAATGGGGCAAGCTGGACTTCCTGGTGCACGCCATCGCCTTCTCCGACAAGGAGGAGCTGAAGGGCCGCTACGTCGACACCACGCTGGAGAACTTCCTGCGCACCATGCGCATCTCCTGCTTCTCGTTCACCGATCTCGCCCGCCGCTGCGCGCCCCTGATGGCGCCGGGCGGCAGCCTGCTCACCCTCTCCTATATCGGGGCGGAGCGGGTGATGCCGAGCTACAACGTGATGGGCGTCGCCAAGGCGGCGCTGGAGGCCAGCGTGCGCTACATTGCCGCCGATCTGGGCCGCGACGGTATCCGGGCCAACGCGATTTCCGCCGGCCCCATGCGCACGCTCGCCGGCAGCGCCATCGCCGATGCCCGCTACGTCTACAAGATGAGCCAGGTCGCAGCCCCGCTGCGGCGCAACGTGCTGCTGAGCGAGATCGGCGGCACCGCGGTCTATCTGCTGAGCGACCTGTCCGGCGCGGTGACGGGGCAGACCCACTATGTCGATTGCGGCTTCGAAGCCGTCGGCATGCCGCCGTCCGGCAGCCTGTAACGCCCCGGGCGGCGATCCTGCTGCCCCGTCCTGCCAGGACGCCCGTCGAGGCGCCCGCCCCAGCCCCCAAAGCCTAGCGCGATGTGAACGGATGGACCGATGGCGAAGGACTGTCCCGTGCACCCCGTAGCCGCGCCGGACACCGGCAGCGCCACGGGCGGGCCGCGCATCGCCATCCTGGAATCGGTGGAAAGCCTGGGCATCGCCATCTGGAAGTTCCCTTTCTTCCGGGCGCTGAAGCGGGCCTACCCCGGCTGCCACATCACCCATGTGGTGGCGCGCAAGACCGCCTTTTCCGGCGCGCTCGCCACGCTGACCCCGGGCTATGTGGACCGCGTGATCGAAGACGCGGCCATCGAGAAGCCGGCGAAGATCGCGCACGCCAACCTGCGGGCGCTCGATCCTGCCGACGTGGTCTACGACGTCCGCACCAAGGTGGCGCGCGTGATCGCCGCCAAGATGCTGATGCCCCACCGGCAGTTCGTCAGCATGCTGCCGGGGTGGTGGCTCACCTCGTCGGTTGAGAAGCGGCGGCCCCGGCCGGTGCATTGGGTCGGCCGGCTGATGGCGATGATCGAAGTGGCCACCGGCGCCCCGGCGGACTGGCGGGGCAGGATCGCCCTGCCCGAGGCGGCCCAGCGGGCGGCTGCGGCGTTGCTGCCGGAAGGCCCGCGCTATATCGGCCTGGCGCCGGGTGCCGCGGGGCGGGACAAGGTGTGGCCGCTCGACCATTTCTTAGCATTGGCCCGGGCGCTGTCCGCCGGCGGCGACACGCCGGTGTTCCTGGTCGGCCCCAACGAAGCGGACATGGTGCCGAAGATCGCCGAAGCCCTGCCGGACGTGCCGCTGATCGATGGCCGGCAGAGCCCGACGGAACCCGCTGCCGGCGGCCCCGCCTTCGCCCTGGCGGTGGCCGAGCGGTTTGCCGCCGCGGTGGCCAACTGCACGGGCGTCGGCCACCTGATGGCCAATACCGGCATCCCCATGGTCAGCCTGTTCGGCCCCACGGACCCGCAGCGGTTCCTGCCCTGGACCCAGCCGATCCGCCACCTGCGCAGCCAGGATTTCGGCGGCACCGAGCAGATGGGGGCGATCCCGGTGGAAGCGGTGCAGGCCCAGGTGATGGGCGTGCTGGACGATGCCGCGCGGCGAAGCTGGGCCGGCCCCGACCCCTACAGCCATGGCTTGCAGGCGCCGGGCCGCGCCGCCGATAGCTAGGGCGGCTTGCGCCGCGACTGGTACGGTCCCAGCCCGCTCCCCCACCCGGCCACCCATTATTTTACAATGGCTTGGGCGGTCGGGTGGGGGAGCGGGCCGGCGCAGCCCTGCCCCATCATGGTCTACTGGATGGGAAAGCCCGCCTCGTAGGCGTCGATCGCCGCGGCCAGGTCGTCGGCTTCCGCACAGCCGTCGGTGCAGATGGCCTGTAGCCGCCCCAGCACCTCGGTTGCCGCGTCGGTATCGTCCAGCCCCAGATAGGCATAGCCCAGGTAGTTGAGCGCCCCCAGGTGATGGGGATCGGCTTCCAGCGCCTGGTTGTAGTAGCCCAGTGC
>JAGQRL010000332.1 GCA_020425485.1 Rhodospirillaceae bacterium | reverse complement strand
GGATCGGGTGCAGGCCGGCCTGTGCGCCCGCGTGATCGCCGCGGTGGAAAGCCGCTTCGGCCGCGTGGAGATCGTCGAGGCCGATGCCGACGCGGCAGGCTCCGTCGATGTGCGCTACCGCCTGCCCGATCGGCTGCCCCTGGCCGAGCTGGGCGCGCGCTGCGGTTTCGCCGGTGCCGGGATGGACACCGGGCGGCTGGTGCTCACCTCCATCGAAACCCAGACCCAGGGGCCGCTGTCGGAAGCCCGCCTCTATATGGCGCGGCTGTGGCTGGGGCTGTTCACGGTGCGGCCGGAAACCGCCCTGCCGCCGCCGCGGCCGCTGCTGGAAGGCGGCCCGAGCTGGCTGCTCTATCTCGGCCAGCAGGTCACCAACGGGTTGGTGCCGGGGATCGTGTTCGCACTGCTGGCCGCCGGCATCACCCTGGTGTGGGGTCTGATCGACCGCATCGTCCTGATCTTCGGCCAGTTCGCCATGATCGGCGCCTATGGCGGCGTGCTGCTGGTCACGCTGTCGCTCACGGTGGGGGTGTACAGCCTGCCGGTGGCGCTGTTGTCGGCCCTCTGGCTCTCCATGGCGGTGGCGGCGGTGTATGCGCGGGCGACAGACCGGCTGGTGGTGCGCCCGACGCTGGCGCGCGATACCCAGGCGACCCTGATCGCCTCGGTGGGCGCGGCCATTGCGGTGCAGGAATTCGTGCGGCTGGTGCAGGGCTCGCGCGACCGCTGGCTGCAGCCGATCTATTCCGTCCAGCACCTGCTGGTCGGCAACGGCGAGATCGGGCTCAGCGTGTCGACCGCCCAGCTCATCGTTCTTGGCACTTTCGCCGTGCTGGTGCTCGGCCTCCTGCTGCTGCTGGCGCGCACCCCCTTCGGCCGCTGCTACCGGGCCTGCTGCGACGACCTGCACATGGCCCGGCTGGTCGGCGTGCCGACCCACCAGATCACCAACGGCACCTTCCTGGTGGCCGGCGGGCTGTGCGCGGCGGGCGGCTTCATCATCGCCCTCTATTACGGCGGGGTGAGCGCCTATATGGGCGTGATGGTGGGCTTCAAGGGGCTGACCGCCGCGGTGCTGGGCGGCGTCGGCTCGGTGGCGGGGGCGGTGATCGGCGGGCTGCTGCTGGGCCAGTTCGAAACCCTGTGGGACGCCTACCTGCCCATCGCCTGGCGCAACATCGCGGTGTTCGGGGTGCTGACCCTGGTGCTGGTGTTCCGGCCGCAGGGCCTGCTGGGCCGCGATACGCCGCGGTTTGTCTGAGGGGCGGGCCGTTGAGGTAACATCATACCTCAATCGCAACCGTCTGTTTTCCAGCACTTTTTTGGTTGACCTTGGCGAACCCGGCGCGTAAACACCGGCGCTCGATCGCACGCGACGGCGGCGCGGCCCAGGGCCGGCTGCCGCCCAAGGAGTGAAGACCCATGAGGACATATTCGGCCAAGCCGGCGGATGTCACCCGCGACTGGGTGATCGTCGACGCCGAGGGCGTGGTGTTGGGCCGGCTGGCCAGCATCATCGCCATGCGGCTGCGCGGCAAGCACCGGCCGCTCTACACCCCGCACATCGATTGCGGCGACAACGTCATCGTGATCAACGCGGAGAAGGTGCGGCTGACCGGCCGCAAGCGCGAAGAGCACTTCTACTGGCACACCGGCTATCCCGGCGGCATCAAGAGCCGCACCAAGGATCAGATCCTCACCGGCCGCTACCCGGAGCGGGTGATCTACAAGGCGGTGGAACGGATGATCCCCAAGGGTCCGCTGGGCCGCCAGGTGATGCGCAAGCTGCGCGTCTATGCCGGGCCGGGCCATCCCCATGAAGCCCAGCAGCCGTTGGCGCTCGACCTCGCCGCGATGAACCCGAAGAACAAGAGGGCCTGACGATGTCGGAAACCGAAACCCTCACCGATCTGGCCCAGCTCGGCAGCCTCGGCTCGTCGGAGTCCGAGCTGCCGGAGCCGAAGATCGATGCCCTTGGCCGCGCCTATGCCACCGGCCGCCGCAAGGACGCCGTGGCCCGCGTGTGGATCAAGCCGGGCAGCGGCCGCGTGACCGTGAACGGCAAGCCGCAGGAAGAGTACTTCGCGCGGCCGGTGCTGCGCATGCTGCTGGCCCAGCCCTTCCTGGTGACTGATCGCAACAACCAGTACGACGTGATCGCCACGGTGTCGGGCGGCGGGCTGTCCGGCCAGGCCGGTGCGGTACGCCACGGCGTCAGCCAGGCGCTCACCTTCTACGAGCCGGTGCTGCGCCGGATCTTGAAGCAGGGCGGCTTCCTGACGCGCGACAGCCGCGTGGTGGAGCGCAAGAAGTACGGCAAGCGCAAGGCTCGCCGGAGCTTCCAGTTCTCCAAGCGCTAGATCCAAGGCGCGGATCGAATTGCGTGGCGGCCGGGCCTTGTGCCCGGCCGTTGCCGTTTGGGGATGGCGGCCGGGCGGCCGGCGGCGTGGTCAAACTGCAATCATATGTGGCAGTGTTCGTGCTCGAATTCAGGAGGAGAGCATGGGCCAAGGCGTATCCAACATCCTCGCGTTCGAGGGGACGATGCCCAAGATCGATCCCACGGCCTTCGTGGCGTCGACCGCGGTGGTGATCGGCGATGTGGAGATCGGGCCGGGCAGTGGCATCTGGTTCCACTGCCTCGTGCGCGGCGACATCAACTACATTCGCATCGGCGCCCGCACCAACATCCAGGACGGCACCATCATGCACGTGGCCGGGCCGCACCACAGCGGCGGCACGCCCACCATCGTCGGCGACGACGTGACGGTGGGCCACCAGGCCATCCTGCACGCCTGCACCCTGCACGACCGCTCCTTCGTCGGCATGGCCGCCACGGTGATGGATGGTGCGGTGGTGGAGAGCGACGCCATGGTGGGGGCGGGCGCCCTGGTGCCGCCGGGCAAGCGCATCCCCTCCGGCCAACTGTGGACCGGCAGCCCGGCCCGCTACCGCCGCGACCTCAGCGAAGCCGAACTGGCGGAAATCAAGGCATCGGCCGACCGCTACGTGGAACTGGCCCGGCGCTACGGGTGATCGGCCAGCGCTAGGGGCCGGCTTCCTGGGA
>JAGQRL010000331.1 GCA_020425485.1 Rhodospirillaceae bacterium | reverse complement strand
TCGTCGAAGAACATCTCGTAGAAATCCCCCAGCCGGAAAAACAGCAAAACATCTTTGGGTAGGCTCCGGCGGATGGCCTGGTACTGCCGCATCATCGGCGTGGTGTTGCCGGAAGCTCCCGAGGCCATCGGATGAATGTAGGGAGCGGCGACGGGCCGGCAAGCGCGGAGAATTTTCCTATCCTCAGCGCGGCGGCGGCGGCGGGCGCCGACCTCCCGGAGGCGGCGGAGGGGGAAACCCGCCCGGACCGCCTCCGCCCCGCGGCGGACGACCTCCGCCGGGAGGCCCGCCCCCGCGCGGACCGGGACCCCCATCGGGACCGCGCAGGGTCACCGGCGTCCCGCGAAAGGACCGCGGGATGACGGGCCATTCCTCCGTCAGGAAATAGGCGTAGGTGCCGTCCGGGTAGTCCGGCGTCACCGTTTCGCGGCCATTGGCCTGATCGAGATCGCCGAGGCCGGGCACATATTCGTAGTCCTGGGTGAAGCGGCCATCGTAGGGGCCGCCGGGGCCGCCCGGCCGGGTGCCGCTCTTAAGCCGGTAGCTGGAGCTGAGCAGGCGCACCGGCCCGCCGCGCCCGTCGGCAAAGCCATAGAGCGCGTAGATGGGAAACCCATCGGCCGCGTAGCCCACCAGGGGCGAGTGCACGCCGGTGGGCCAGTCGTCCATCAGCCCGGTGGGCAGGCCGTGGTAGTGGTAGGCGCCGCCCGGCTGCACATGGGCGTGGTTGTCATCGATGCCCAGATGGACGGCACTGGACAGCGCTTCGTACTGCCAGCCGGACGTGCGATCGCGGTTCCACCACTCCGCCGCCAGGGGATCGAAGGGCACGCCGTTCACCGCCACGCCGAACGGATGCATGCCGAGCGGCGTGTAGGTCGGTCCGGGCTCGGGGCGCAGCAGCACCCGGAAGGTGTAGTTCTGTGGGGCGATGGCGTTGGGGTTTTCCGCATTGGGAAAGACGCCGACGCCGTGCTGCGGAATGCCGTTGCAGTGGATGTAGCGGTAGGCGGCATCGCTGCTCACCTCCACCAGCGCCGGGTAGCCCACCGGCACCACGGATGCAAAGGCCGGCACCCGTGCGGCCAGGCTGAGGAAGGGCGACAGGGCGGCAGACGCCAGAAGGGGCCGCCGCCCCACGCCGCGTCCGTGATGGTGATGATCGCCATGCGGCATGCCAGGCTGCCTCCCCGTTGTTGTTGGTTGGTTGCCCTTGCACGCACAGCCTACCGGTTCCGGTCGCACGATGGGCAACCGAACGGTGGCGAGACGAAAGGGTGAAAGCCGGGAAGGTGGGGGCCGCTGGGGGTCAGGCGGCGGCGATGGGACTGCGGGCGAAGAAGCGCAAAGGAAAACGCCGGCCTGCGTGCAGCGGGCCGGCGTCTCCTCTCATCGTACTCTTGGACTTCGGACCTGCGAGGCCCCCGGCCGGTCAGGCCGTGGCGGGGACCGTGCGGGCGCGTTCGGCGTGGTCAAGGGCGGCGCGGGCCTGGGCGGCCAACTCGCCGAACACGTCGGGCTCACGCACCGCGATGTCCGACAGCACCTTGCGGTCGATATCGATGCCCGACAGCTTCAGGCCGTGCATGAACACCGAATAGGTCATGTCGTGCAGCCGCGCCCCGGCGTTGATGCGCTGGATCCACAGGCTGCGGAAATCCCGCTTGCGGTTGCGCCGGTCGCGATAGGCGTATTGCAGCGACTTCTCCACCGCCTGGTTGGCGGCGCGAAAAGTGTTCTTGCGGCGGCCGCGGTAGCCCTTGGCGGCGTCGGTCACCTTCTTGTGGCGGGCGTGGGTGGTGGTGCCCCGCTTCACACGTGCCATGGTCCGTCCCTCCTCAGCCGTTCGGCAGCATCTGGCGGCGCACCTTCACGGCGTCGCCATGGGCCATGATCTTGGTGCCCTGATTGCGTTCCTTGGCCTGCTTGCGCTTGGAGATCAGGCGGTGGCGGCGGTAGGCGCTGTTGAACCGGACCTGGCCGGTCGCCGTCAGCCGGAATCGCTTCTTGGCTGAGCTCTTGGTCTTCATCTTGGGCATTTCGCATCCTTTCCGAATGGGGAGCCCTGGCCTGCCGCATGCGGCGGGCGGGCGAAGGACGGTCGGCATGCCCTTTGGGGGCGTTGGGCGGATCGGCGCACGCACCTTCCCACCCGGCCCCGGCCGAGCCGTCCGGACAAGCCGCGCTGTATAGCGCCGCGCCGATGTGGGGGCAAGGGGCGGATGCGGCGGCTGCTATGCCGGGATTAGGTTAGTCGCTATCAACCTTGATGCGCAGTGATCCACAAATGATCTCTTCACCGTTCATTGTCGCGACTGCCCGAAATAGACCGCCATCCCCAACGTGGAAGGGTGTCATAATATGAAATAGTGTGGCCCGATAGATAGGATCATTGTCTTGCGCCGAGAGCTTGGCAGTCGTAGCAAGCCTTTCAATGTCAACATGCGTAGATGTGATTGTATCATTGGATGGGGACAGCAATTTCAAATATAGATCTGAGAATACAAAATCAATTGAGGCAAATATTGTAAAATAAATCGCCAATTTTGGGATGACTCTACCGGATCCGGAAATCTGAATTGCATCTGGAAACACACCAACCAATGACAGCTGATCGCTTTTTTCCTGTCGAACGTCCTCGCAAAAGAGGGCTATCGCATCGCATCTTGGCATCAATTTGCACCCATCTCCCAAGCCATGCTGTCTGATGCTGAGAGTCTCATGGTTGCAGTACGAGATACCTCGAACCGTGAAACGCTGGATGTTGCTGGGTTGGGCTGCTTTGCGCCGGTCGACATCTCGAGCAATCCTGCAACTAGCGGGTGGGCGTAGTTCGGCTTTGGCTTATCTGCAAAGCGCTCGATGGTCATGCCGCCCGGCTCTGCGTCCATGGCGAGCAGGAGGTCGCTGATGGTCTCCAGCGTCATGTTGCTGGGGGCATTTAGCCACCGGGTAATCTGAGCTGGATCACGCCCCAGGAAATCAGCGATGTCCTTCTTCGTGGTGCGGCCCGCCTTTGCCTCCTCGGCAAAGAATTTGGCGAGGACCGCGTACACGCGGTTCTTCAGCCGCTGACGCTGGAACGCCAGTTCGCGTGGTCTAGCTTTCCGGCTGGAAATATTGGCCATCGATCGCTCCTGAAACAACGTCGTTCACTTCAGCTGAGATCAAGGGGGCGTTTCCTGGGAAGATCTGCTGCCAAGCTGCTTTGGCGCCCAATACTGCGGCAGCCCATTCCGGCGACGTCCGACCGCCCAGTGTCTTGCGAACCGCGAGGTTGATAGCCACAAACACGTCCTTCGTGGCAAACAGGCCAAGCACACGCAAACCCGGTCTCGGGTGTCTGCTGCGGATCTCCCACACTCCGAACTTCACCGGCTGCAGAAGAAACATGTAGTTCGGGTCGATTGGCTCGCCGGTGATGAACACATCGAGATCGGCGAAGAGGTGGCCCTTGCGCTTTTCCCATTCGTCGTCACCGGGCGTGTAGATCTGGGTCCGCAGTTCTTTTGTCAGAAGTAGGGCTCGGCAGGCCGCTTCACCGCGCGCGCTGGGCTGCATGGCATGCAGCATGCCCCGCCCGACGCGATCCCTGATTTCATCCTCAATTGACATTTAAGTCAATCAATCCGACTCGACAAGAGGCTACCTTAGGGTCGCCTCGCCGAATGGGAAGGAAGAATCAGATTTTCAATCGGTGGTCCGCTGCGCGCGGATCTGCTTGGTGGTGTCGTCCAGCGCCAGCACGCTGTGCACGTTGGCGAGCGAGGTGGCGAGCACCTTGATGACGCCGGTGCGCAGCGCCCCCAGGATGGCCAGCGGCTTGCTGTTCTCGCTGGCCACGGCGATCACCGTGGGGATGTGGCGCAGGTCGTCGATCGACAGGCCGATCACCCGGCCCTGCAGCCCGTTGTCGGCGATGCGGCCGTCGAGATTGAAGAAGTCGTAGCCCATCAGGTCGCCGGCGGTGCCGGCCAGCCGCGCGGCGGCGATCTCCTCCGGCGCGAACCAGCCCATGCGCACCATGTTGCTGTCTTCCGACAGGTTGCCGATGCCCACCAGCGCGATATCGGCCCGCCGCGCCTTGTCCAGCGTTTCGCGCAGGGTCTGGTTGGCCATGAAGGCGTCGCGCAGTTCCGGGCGCTCCACATAGGCGGGCGCGTACAGGGTTTCGCTGCGGCCGCCGAACTTCTGGGCAAAGCGCCGGCAGATGTGGTCGGCGTTGAGCGGCTCGCCGGCCCGAAGCGCCCCGCCGATGGCGCAGACGAACAGGCAGTCGCGCCGTGCCGGGTTGGCGTTGTGGTCGGCGATGGCGGCGACGTTGCGGCCCATGCCGGCGGTCATCACCAGCCCGTCGCGGAGGTTGCGTTCCAGATAGGCGAACACCTGGCCGGCCAGCAGGCCGCGCTGCACGTCCACATCCTGGTGGTCGACGCCGATGAACGCGCGGTCGAGGCCGAAGCGCTGGCACAGCTCCTGCTCCAGGTCGCGGTGCAAGGCCGGGTGGTGGCGGATGGTCACCTCCACCACCCCGTCTTCCCGCGCGCGTTTGAGCAGGCGGCCGACCTTGGCGCGCGAGAGCCCGAACTGGGCGGAAATCGCCTCCTGGGTCACGCCGTCGGCATAGTAGGCGACGGCGATCTTGGTGAGGATGTCGAGGTCGGCGGGCGTGTCGGCGGCCATGGTCGATCACCTGCGCGCCGATGGGGCCGGATGCCGGGCTTTCTAGCCGCCGGTGCCCATGAACTCGCGCTCGTAAGCTTTGATGCGCTCCACCTTAGCGGTCGACCCGCCGCCTTGAAACTCGGAATCCAGCCAGGCGGACACGATGGACTTGGCCAGCTCCGGGCCGATCACGCGTGCGCCCATGCACAGGATATGCGCATCGTTGCTCTTTCGCGCACGCTCCGCGGAATAGGTGTCGTGGGCCTGGGCGGCGCGCACGCCGGGCACCTTGTTGGCGGTGATCGACATGCCGATGCCGGTGCCGCAGATGAGGATGGCGCGGGCATGCGTGCCGGCGGCCACCGCCTTGGCCACGGTGGCGGCGATATCCGGGTACAGCACCGGATCGGTGTTGTAGACGCCGTAGTCCGTCACCTCCTGGCCGAGCGCCTGCAGGTGGGCCTTGACGACTTCCTTGAGCTCGAAGGCCGCTTCGTCGCAGCCGAGGCCGATGGACATGGTGGATCCTCCCGATGGCATGGTGCGGGCCGGTGCTCCGGTTTGGGGGAGCCGGACCGTTGCGGGCGGTGCCGCCGCTTTCCCTTTTGTCGGCCGCGCTGCCCGCCGAAAAGCGCCGCGCACGCGCCGGATGACTGAGAAAACGTTCAGGCACTGACCGAATGCGCAGTCTGCGCGCAGGGCCTGGAGCTGTCAATGTCCCGGGCAGGCCGCATCCCTGTTCAGCAGTAAAATTCATATGATTCCGACAGTTTGTTGCGCCGCACCACACCCGTAGGGGTGCTGTCGCCCAGTTCCGGCATCCCGCGATCGAAGTTCGCGATGTCAGAATTGCGAAATGTTGCACGTTCCGGGTGCAGTCTCGGGCTTGACAGGGGCGAGCAATTGGGCGAGGGTTGGTCATCTGCTCAAGGCCCTGCCGGCTACCGCATGACCGGCGTTGTTTCCAACGAGGGCCAGGCACGGGGGATCGCACCTTGCTGGAAAAATGGCTCCTGGAGGTCGACTCCGTTTCCAAGCGCTTCCCCGGCGTGCAGGCACTCTCCAACGTCCAGTTCCGCCTGCGTCCCGGATCGGTGCATGCCCTGTGCGGCGGCAACGGCGCCGGCAAGTCGACCTTCGTGTCGATCCTCATGGGCTTCACCCACCGCGACACCGGCTCCATCAAGCTGCGCGGTCAGGAGGTGCGGTTCTCCACCCCGCGCCAGGCCATGCGCGCCGGCATGTCGGTGATCCAGCAGGAGCTCAGCTCCGTCCTCGACATGACGGTGGCGGAAAACATCTACCTGGGCCGCGAACCCAGGCGCGGACCCTTCCTCGATTTCCCCACCATGAACGCCAATGCCGCAGCGGTGCTGGGGCGGCTGAACTTCCCCATCCAGCCCACCGCCAAGCTGCGGGAGCTGAGCCTGGCGGAACGCCAACTCGTGGAAATCGCCAAGGCGCTGAGCCACGAGGCCGACGTCATCATCATGGACGAGCCCACCTCGGCGATCGGCGAGGCGGAGGTGGAGCGGCTGTTCGAGACGATCCGGCTGCTCACCGCCGAGGGCAAGGGCGTCATCTATGTCAGCCACCGCCTGTCGGAGATCTTCCAGATCGCCGACAGCTACACCGTGTTCCGCGACGGCGGCTTCGTGGAAACGGGCGCCATCAAGGACATCGACCGCCGCCACCTGATCCGCCAGATCCTCGGCGGCGACCTGAAGGACGAGTTCGTCAAGGAAAACACCCCCGGTGCCACGCGCCTGCTGGAGGTCAGCGGGCTCACGCGCACCGGCCATTTCCAGGATGTGTCGCTGCAGGTGCATGCCGGCGAGATCCTCGGCATCTTCGGGCTGATGGGCTCCGGGCGCAGCGAGTTCTTCGAATGCCTGTTCGGCATCGCCCCGGCCGACCGCGGTGAGATCCGCGTGAAGGGCGAGCGCGCGTCCATCGGCTCGCCCAGTGCCGCCATGGCGCTGGGCATGGCGCTGGTGACCGAGGACCGCAAGGAAAGCGGCCTGGTGCTGACCAGCTCGGTCAACGACAACATCTCGATTGCGTCGCTGAAGCAGATCACCCGGCTGGGCTTCGTGCCGCGCCGGCGCGAGGCGCAGAACGTGCGCCGGATGGTGGACTATTTCAGCATCCGCACGCCCTCGGTGCGCCAGCTCGTGCGCAACCTGTCGGGCGGCAACCAGCAGAAGGTGGTGCTGGGCCGCTGGCTGCTGACCGACCCGGACATCCTGCTGCTGGACGAACCCACGCGCGGCATCGACGTGGGCTCCAAGCGCGAGATGTACCGCTTCATGTCCAACTTCGCCCGCGAGGGCAAAGCGGTGGTGATGGTGTCGTCGGAATTGCCCGAGGTGCTGGGCATGGCCGACCGCATCGTCGTCTTCCGCGACGGCCGCATGGCCGGCACGCTCACCCGCGACCAGGCAACCCAGGAATCGGTGATGCATCTGGCTGCCTGAACGGGCCGCCCGACCGACCGTTCCGGACCACTGAGATTGGCACGCGCCATGGACCACGCTTTGCTCGCCGCCTATGCCCGCCGCTTCGGGATCTTCATCGCCTTCCTGGTGCTGTGCTTCGCGGCGTCGCTGTGGAACGACAACTTCTTCAGCGAAGGCAACCTGATCAACGTACTGCGCCAGTCCTCCATCAACGGCATCCTGGCGATCGGCATGACCTTCGTGATCCTGACGAAGGGCATCGACCTGTCCGTCGGGTCGGTGGTGGCCCTGGCCGGCGTGGTTTCGGCGAGCTTCGCCACCCTGTCGACGCAGATGATGATCACCGACCTGTTCGGGCTGGACATCGGCGCGGGCCCCCACTGGGTGGGCATCGCCATCGCCTTCGGCCTGCTGGCGGGGCTGCTGGCCGGCGTCATCAACGGCGTGCTGGTGGCCTATTTCTCCGTACCGGCCTTCGTGGTGACCCTGGGCATGCTGTCGGCGGCGCGCGGCGCCACCCAGGTGTTCACCGACGGCATGCCGGTGCCGGCGCTGTCGCCGGACTATCGCTGGATCGGCACGGGCGAGCTGTTCGGCCTGCCCTCGCCGGTGATCATCCTGGCGGTGGTGTTCCTCGTCGGCTGGGTGGCGCTCACCCAGACCCGCTACGGCCGCTATGTCTACGCCGTCGGCGGCAACGAGAAGAGCGCCAAGACCTCCGGCATCAACACCCGCGGCATCATCCTGTCCGTCTACATCATCAGCGGCGTGCTGGCCGCACTCGGCGGCATGCTGCTGGCCGCGCGCACCGGCTCGGCCCTGGTGCAGGCGGGCCAGGCCTACGAGCTGGACGCCATCGCCGCGGTGGTGATCGGCGGCACCAGCCTGGCCGGCGGCGTCGGCACCCTGTTCGGCACCCTCGTGGGCGCGCTGATCATCGGCGTCGTCAACAACATCCTGCAATTGGAGGGCGTGCAAGCCTACTACCAGTTGATCATCAAGGGCGGGATCATCGTGTTTGCGGTCCTGCTCGACCCGTCGCGTCGGCAAGGCAGCTAGGCCTGAGCGCCAGCGCTCGACCGCTGGCCCCGGCCCCACCGCCCTGCAGCTCGCGGATGCCCTTCGGACCCCACGAGGCCGGGCGGCATGGCAATCACAAACCGGCCCGATTGGCAGCGGGCCATCAAATGGGGAAAGGACAAGGACCCATGAAGAGCCTCATTACCAGTGTCTCGCTGGCCGCCTTGATGGCCGTCAGCTCCGGCACGGCAGCCTTTGCGCAGGACGATCCGATCCGCATCGGTGCAGCGCTCTACGGCCTGCGGGCGGAATTCATGCAGCTCTGGGCGGCCGGTGCGGAAAGCCATCCGGCGGTGATGGACGGCACGGTCGAGCTGACCATCTTCGACGGCAACTACGACGCGCTGGTGCAGCAGAACCAGTTCGAAACCATGATCACCGAGGGCTACGACGCCATCATCTTCGTGCCGATCGACGTCGAAGCCGGCGCCACCGCGGTGCAGATGGCCTATGACGCCGGCATCCCGGTGATCGGCTCCAACACCCGCATCAACACCGACTACGTGCCCCAGGTGGTGGAAGACGGCATGTACCAGTATGTCGGTTCCAACGACGTGCTGGCCGGCCGCATGGAAGCCGAAGCGGTGATGGCCGACTTCTGCGATGCCGGCGGCCGCGTCGTCATCATCGAAGGCCCGATCGGCCAGTCGGCCCAGATCGACCGCCGCGAAGGCAACGAGCAGGCGCTCGCCGAATGCCCCAATGTCGAGCTTCTGGAAATGCAGACCGCCAACTGGTCGCGCGCCGAAGCCCTGACGCTGATGGAGAACTGGCTGACTTCCTACCAGGGCGACATCGACGGCGTGATCGGCCAGAACGACGAAATGGCGCTGGGGGCCATCGAGGCCATCACCCAGGCCGGCCTCGATGTGGGCGACTACTCCATCGCCGGCATCGACGGCATCACCGATGCCCTGGTGGCGGTGCAGGAAGGCACCATGGTGTCGATCCTGCAGGACGCCAACGCCCAGGCCCAGGGGGCCGTGGACCTGGCGCTGCGCCACGTGCTCGGCGAAGGCTATGAGCCCATGTCGCCGATCTGGGCGGAAGGCGACAACTGGTACAACTACGGCGACGAGATGCCGTGGAACGGCGGCGCCGACGCCGAATACAACGTGCCCTGGACCCCGGTGACCCAGGCCATCGTGGGCGAGCTGCTGGACGCCCGCCAGTAAGTGCCGAACCGGCTCGGCCGGCCGGGTGCGCCGTTCAGGTGCGCCTTGGCCCGGCCGGGCCTTCCCGCGGCGCCGGCCCTCCCTTTCCTCTCCTGGGGCTGGCCCCGCCACCGCCTTCGCGACGGTGCCCTTCTGGTAAGGACTGCTCTGTCATGGCTGACGACGACGCCCCCATCCTCGATCTGACCTTTTCGCTGGCCGGCAAGACGGCCCTGGTGACCGGGGCGGCCGCCGGGATCGGCCGTGCCATTACCGACACCTTCGTGGCCAAGGGAGCCCATGTGCTCGCCTTCGACGTGAGCGACGCCGTGGAGGCGCTGCCCGGCGAACTGGGAGCCGACAAGGTGACGCCCTTCAAGTGCGACGTGACCTCCAAGGCCGCCGTCGACGCCGCGGTGGCGGCAGCCCAGGCCAAGGCCGGGCGCATCGACATCCTGGTGAACAATGCCGGCGTGGTGCACCTGGACGCGGCGGAAGACCTGTCGGAAGAGGCCTGGGACAAGACCATGGCCGTCAACCTGAAGGGCGTGTTCCTGGTGGCCCAGGCGGTTGGCAGGCTGATGATCGCCCAGGGCGGCGGCAAGATCGTCAATATCGCCAGCCAGGCCGGCGAAATCGCCATCGACAAGCACGTTGCCTACTGCTCGTCCAAGTTCGCCGTGATCGGCATGACCAAGGTGCTGGCCGTGGAGTGGGCGAAGCACGGCATCAACGTCAACTCGGTGGGGCCGACGGTGGTGCTCACCGAACTGGGCCGCAAGGCCTGGGCGGGCGAGGTCGGCGAAGCCATGAAGAAGAAGATCCCGGTGGGCCGCTTCGCCTATCCAAACGAGATCGCTGCGGCGGTGCTGTTCCTGGTCAGCGACGCGGCGAAGATGATCACCGGCGAGAACATGATCATCGACGGCGGCTTCACCATCCAATAAGGCAGCCCGAAACGGCGCCGGCGCCGAACCGGCCGCACCAACGGCCGGCGGCAGCAACGGGAGAGACCAATGCAGCGCATCATCAACAACCCCGACGAACTGGTGGAAGACACCGTCAAGGGCTGGGCCAAGGCCCACAAGGACCATGTGCACCTGCTGGACGGCAACGCCCGCGTGCTGGTGGCCAACGGCGCACCCAAGCCCGGCAAGGTGGGCATCGTCACCGGCGGCGGGTCGGGCCACGAGCCGGCCTTCCTCGGCTATGTCGGGCGCAACCTGGTGGATGCCGTGGCCATCGGCGAGATCTTCTCCTCGCCCACCGCCAAGGCGTTCGCCGACGCCATCAAGGCGTGCAACGCCGGTGCGGGCGTGGCCGTGCTCTACGGCAACTATGCCGGCGACAACATGAACGTGAAGATGGCCGCCAAGATGGTGGACCGCGAAGGCATCGCCGTGAAGACGGTGGTGGCCAACGACGATGTGCCGTCGGCCCCGGCCAGCGAGCGCGACAAGCGCCGCGGCGTGGCCGGCGAGATCCTCATGTGGAAGGTCGGCGGGGCCAAGGCGGCCACCGGGGCCGATCTGGACGCGGTGATCGCCGCTGCCCAGAAGGCGATCGACAATTGCCGCTCCATCGGCATCGGCCTGACGCCGTGCACCATCCCCGCGGTGGGCCATGCCAACTTCGCCATCGAGCCCGGCAAGATGGAGCTGGGCATCGGCCACCACGGCGAGCCCGGCATCGAGGTGACCGACCTGAAGACGGCCGACGAAATGGCCCAGGTGATGGTCGACACCGTGCTGCCCGACCTGCCGTTTGCGGCGGGCGACGAGGTGGTGGTGCTGCTCTCCGGCCTCGGCGCCACGCCGATCAACGAGCTGTTCGTCGTCTACAACAAGGTCGATGAGCTGCTGGCGGAAAAGGGCATCTCCATCTACCGCCCCTATGTCGGCAACTACTTCACCTCGCTGGAGATGATGGGGCTGACGCTCACCGTCATGAAGCTGGACGACGAGCTGAAGGCGCTGATCGACATGGATTGCGACGCCTACGGCTTCCGCCAGTTCGCCAAGGGGAGCTGAGCCATGCAGGGCTTCGCCAATACCGGCGGCCAGGGCATCGTGCAGGCGGTGATCGATGTGATCGTCGCCAACCGGGACTACCTGTCGGAGATCGACGGGCAGATCGGCGACGGCGACCACGGCATCAACATGGCCAAGGGCTTTGCCATGGTCGGCAAGCAGTTGGCCGGCGGGTCGGCCAGCTATGCCGAAGCCATGGACACGCTGGGCTTCGTACTGGTCAGCGAGATCGGCGGTTCCATGGGTCCGCTCTACGGCAACATGTTCATGGACATGGCCGCCGCGGTGGGCGACGCCGACTGGGTGGATACGGAGCGTTACCGCGACATGCTGGCCGCGGCCATCGGCGCCATCCAGGCGCTCGGCACCGCCAAGCCGGGCGACAAGACGCTGATGGACACCCTGGTGCCGGCGGCCGAAGCCTTCGCCGCGGCGGTCAGCGGCGGGGCCGGCTTTGCCGAGGCGCTGGATGCGCTGGACAGGGCTGCGGAAGCCGGGCGTGACAGCACCAAGGACATGGTGGCCAAGATCGGCCGGGCAGCCCGATTGGGCGAACGCTCGCGCGGGGTGCTGGACGCGGGCGCCACTTCGTGTTGTCTCATTCTGACGACCATGAGTGCCGCCATCCGCCCCCGGCTGGAAGAGCGGTAGCGGGAAGGGCCGGGCGGTGGTGTGCCGGCTACGGAACCAGATGAGGAACCCATGCCCTCGATGATGGATGCCAGGACCGGCGAGGTCGCCCACAAGGACCTCGCCAACGCGATCCGCGCGCTTTCCATGGACGCGGTGGAGAAGGCCAAGTCCGGCCATCCCGGCATGCCCATGGGCATGGCCGATATCGCGGTGGTGCTGGCGAGCCGCTTCCTGAAATACGACCCCACCCAGCCGGACTGGGCCGACCGCGACCGCCTGGTGGTCTCCAACGGCCACGGCTCGATGCT
>JAGQRL010000330.1 GCA_020425485.1 Rhodospirillaceae bacterium | reverse complement strand
CGTCGGCATGCAGCTTCTCGCCAGCGTCGGCCGCGAACACGGCGACCACCAGGGCTTCGGCTGGGTGCCCGGCGAGGTGGTGGCGATCCCGGCCGGACCCGACCGGCGGGTGCCGCATATGGGCTGGCAGGACCTGGTGCTCGACCGCACCGACCATCCGGTGCTCGACGGCGTGGCCTCGGGCGACCATGTGTACTTCGTGCACAGCTACCACCTGCTGCCGGAGGACCCATCGATGCGCATCGCCAGCGTCGACTACGCCGGCACGCTGACCGCCGCGGTGGCCCGCGACACCATCGTGGGCACCCAGTTCCACCCGGAGAAGAGCCAGGCGGTGGGCTTGCGCCTGATCGCCAATTTCCTGCGCTGGACGCCATAAGGTCCGAACGCCGATGCCCTTTGCCCGCACCTCCGACCTGCCGCCGGTCATCACCGTGGAGCGCCTCCTGGAGCTGCACGGTGCCGACCTGCACGATCTGTGCGATGCCGCCGATGCCGCCATCGCCGATGGCGGCGGGTTCGGCTGGCTGCGCCCGCCCCACCGCACCGCCATGGAGCGCTATTGGCAGGGCGCGCTGGTGGTGCCCGGCCGCAGCGTCTACATCGGCCGCATGGATGGGGTGATCGCCGCCTCCACCCAACTCGCCCGGCCGGCCGGCAACAACGAGGCACGGGCCGGTGCCGCCTATCTCACCACCTGCTTCGTCGCCCCCTGGGCGCGCGGCCACGGCCTGGCGCGCCGGCTGATGGAGGCGGTGGAAGTGGAGGCCCGCGACGACGGCTTCGAGACCCTGCAACTCGACGTGCGGGCCAGCCAGACTGCGGCGATCCGTCTCTACGAATCGCTCGGCTATGTCTGCTGGGGCACCAACCCCTACTATGCAAAGGTGGATGGTGTGCAAGTCGCGGGACGCTACTATTACAAGATCCTATGATCCTTTATCCGGCCATTGACCTGAAAGACGGCGTCTGCGTTCGGCTGGTCCGCGGGGAATTCGACCAGGCGACGGTGTTCAACCAGGACCCGGCCGATCAGGCGCGGGTGTTCCAGGATCTCGGCTTCTCCTGGATCCATGTGGTGGACCTGAACGGCGCGCTGCAGGGCCGGCCGGTGAATACCGAAGCGGTGGAGCGGGTGCTGGCGGAAGTGGACCTGCCGGTGCAGCTCGGCGGCGGCATCCGCACCATGGCCACCATCGAACACTGGCTCAGCCGCGGCATCAAGCGGGTGGTGCTGGGCACCGCGGCACTGGCCAATCCCGACCTGGTGAAGGAAGCCTGCCGGGCCTTTCCCGGCCAGATCGCCGTCGGCATCGATGCCCGCGAAGGCTTCGTGGCGGTGCAGGGCTGGGCGGAAACCAGCCGGGTGAAGGCGCTGGACCTGGCGCTGAAGTTCGAGGACTGCGGCGTTGCCGCGGTGATCTACACCGATATCAACCGCGATGGCGCGCTCGGCGGGCTCAACATCGAGGCGACCTGCGATCTGGCCTTCGCACTCACCACCCCGGTGATCGCGTCGGGCGGGGTGCGCTCGGTGAAGGAGCTGCGCGAGCTGAAGCACGAAAGCCACTGCGGCATCGCCGGGGTGATCTGCGGCCGGGCGCTCTACGACGGGCGCATCGACGCCCGCGATGCCCTGCGCGCGCTGGCGTAGTCATTGGTGGTCCTGCACCAGCCCGCACCCCCACCCGGTCACCCAATCGTCCACAATGGCTTGGGCGGCCGGGTGGGGGTGCGGGCTGGCGCCGACTAGTCCAGGCAGCCTCCCATGTGCGGCCGCTACGTCATCACCTCGGCACTGGAAGCCATCCGCGAAGCCTTCGGCGTGCCCGACCCGGATTTCGACTGGCAGGCCAACTACAACGTCGCCCCCTCCCAGATGGTGCCGGTGGTGCGCCTCGACCCCAGCGGGGCACGCCAACTCACCCGGCTGCGCTGGGGGCTGGTGCCCCATTGGGCGCGCGAAATCCCGTCCGGCGGCAACGGCTTCATCAACGCGCGGTCGGAAACGGCGGCGGAAAAGCCGTCCTTCCGCGATGCCTACCGGCGCCAGCGCTGCCTGGTGGTGGCCGACGGCTACTATGAATGGCAGCGCCGCGGCACAGCCAAGCAGCCCTATCTGATCGCCCCGCCCGATGGCGGGCCGATTGCCTTTGCCGGGCTGTGGGCGCTGTGGACCAAGGGCGAGGCGCCGCTGGAAACCTGCGCCATCCTCACCACCGCCGCCACTGGCGGGCTTGAGGAGATCCACGACCGCATGCCGGTGATTCTCGATCCGACGGACTGGCCGGCGTGGCTGGCGCCGCAGGGGCCGCCGGACCCGCCGCCCGCACCCTGGCACGGCGACCGGCTCACCGCGGTGGCGGTGGAGAAGCGCGTGGGCAACCCAAAGAACAATGATGCCAAGCTTTTGACACCGATGCGTACGCTTATGTGACAAAATCGTGGCAATCCGGTGGCGGTACGGTGCTCCACGCCAGTACGGCTTGCGGTCCGGGTCCATGCATGCGTACACACAAGATGTTGGTCGAATTCAAGGGCTGCGCTACTTTCTGGGTATGACGACGCCGTACTCCTACCATCGAGTCGACGAAGCCGACGTTGACCTGTCCAGCGTCACCGTCCGCCGCCATCCCACGGCGCGTCGGTTGACCCTGCGGGTCGACCAGGTGACCGGCGACGCCTGGGTGAGCGCACCGCCCCAGGTGAGCGAGCGCGACATCGTCCATTTCGTGCGGCGCTACGCCAACTGGCTGGCCGACCGGCGTGCCCGCGTGCCCGACCGGGTGCCGCTGGCCGACGGTGCGGTGGTGCCGCTGATGGGCCTGCCGCATCAGGTGCGCCATGTCGGCGCCCAGCCCGGCAGCCCGCCGGTGGAGTGGGCCGACGGCGAGCTGCGGGTTTCCGGGGCGGCGGAATTCGTGGCCCGGCGGCTGACCGACTTCCTGAAGGCGGAAGCGCGGCGGCGCCTGTCGGAACTCAGCATGGAGAAGGCGGCACGGATCGGCCGGGTGCCGGCCCGCGTTTCGGTGCGCGACACCCGCACCCGCTGGGGAAGCTGCTCGCACACCGGCCGGCTGACCTATTGCTGGCGGCTGATCCTGGCGCCGGAAGTGGTGCAGGATTACGTGGCCGCCCACGAGGTGGCCCATCTGGCCGAAATGCACCACGGCCCCGCCTTCTGGCAGTTGTGCGACGCCCTGGCCGACGACATGACGACCGGCCAGGACTGGCTGAAGCTGCACGGCGCCTCGCTGCGCCGCTACGGCTAGCGCCTTTCCCTAGCGGTATCGGTTCCAGCCCACTCCCCCGCCCGCAACCCTGCAATGCTCGGCGCCGGCGGCAGCCCCGCCGCACCTGGCCGACCCGGCCGGGAATCCCGCCAATTGAGATGAGTCGTGCGGTTGGCTGCGGCACCGGGTATAGTCTTGCGATAGGTCGCAGGCCGCACCTGCACCCATACCGCGCTATGGCATGGGCATTCGTGATTTGAATGCCGGGTGCCGAGTGCTAGTCTTTTGGTATACAGGTTTGACTTCGGGATGCTCCTCCTGCCCCTCGCTCCGGCGCAATTTCTGACCGGCAGCGAGTAAGACGGAAAGAGATTATGGCTCTAGCGCAATTATATGGGATGACCGATTGCGAGAGCAGTGTCATGGGTAATGAAGATCGTTACCTGGACCTTATTAACTTTAAATCAGCCAAAGAAATCTACGAACGCATTGACGATCTTCCCGATGAATCGGACGAGTTCGAGCACCTCGTCAGGTATCTGATATTTGATCTGCACGCGGCAACGGAAATCGAATTCCGCCGCATCCTCTATCATACATTTCGCCATCAACTATTTTTGACGAACGATAGAAACCATAATGACAGCATGGAAAAAGAGCTGTCGAACATGATCAGCAGCTTGGGCTTCATGGAGATGTTCCGCATTCTCCGGCCCATTCTACTGTCCTGGCCCTATGAGGATTTTGCCTCGATCCACGAGATCGACGCCACGCGCAACCAGACGGCGCATGCCGGGCGGGTGGAAGAGGTCACCTACAAGGGGCGCAACCCCTTCAGCGATCCCGACTGTCTGTCACAGATGTATTTCGACGTGTGGGGCATGAAGCAGTGCTTCGCCCGCCACTTCGAGAATGTGATCGAACGCCCGCGCGTGGTGCTGCAGCGCTACATCGAAAAGCACGGCCGCGACGCCTAGCAGGCTGTTGAAGAATGGTCGCGTACGGCCGTCATGATGGCCTCGTCGCCGCGATGGTAGTCGAATTCGATCTCCAGGGTACCGTCATCGAGCAGTTCTGCCGATCCGGAGCCGCGGACCTCGTCCATCTCCTCGCAGCCTTCCCAGGTGAAGTAGACGATCGATCGGCCGTATTGCAGGTCGAGGCCGGCTTCGAGGGCGCCGAGGGCGATTTCGCCATGGCCGTCGGGCCGGATGGTGATCCTGGCGGGTCCGCACAGGTCGAGGTGGTCCCGCTCCCACAGGTCGGCCTCGACGATCCGCCAGCGGCCGATCAGCATGCAGCCCGCCGGGGCCGTCATGACGGAGCCGCCAGCAGCTTGGGCAGCCGGACCAGGTTGTAGGCTGCGGCGGTGAGGGCGAAGGCCCACCCCACCTTGTCGAGTCCCCGCAGCTTGGTCTGCCTCAGCCCGGCCACCGTCTTGATCCAGCCGAATGCCTCTTCGATCCGCTTGCGGATGCGCTGGCTCGCGCCATAGCCGCAATGCCGGGTGGTGCGGCCGTCGATGGCCGAGCGGCGCCGGCTGGTGTTCTGCGCCACATGAGGACGGACGTTGAGGGTGCGCAGTTCCTCCACGAAGTCGGCGGCATCGTAGGCACGGTCGGCACCCAGCGTCAGCGGCCGCGACCGGTCGGCCAGCGGCTCGATCATGTCCAGGGCGGCCAGCCGCTCGGCATGACCGGACACGCGGGTCAGCCGGGTATCGACGATCAGCGCTGACCGGTTCTCCATCAGCCCATGGGCGATGAAGCACAGCCGCGCCTCCATCCCCGGTCCCTTGCGGTAGAGCTGGGCATCGGGATCGCTGGTGCTCTCATGGGTGGCGTTGGACCGCTTCTCGCCGCGGAAATCGGCCGGGGTGTTGCGGCCACCGCCCCCAGCATCGCCACCGTTCCGGTCGGTGTCGCCGTCCTTCGGCCGGAAGCTCTTCATCGAGGCCCAGGCGTCGATCAGGGTGCCATCGACACTGAAATGCTCGCTCGACAACAGCCGGCGCACCCGCGGCTGGGCCAGCACGGCGGCCAGGAACTTCGCCGCGATGTCGCCCGCCAGCAGACGGTCGCGGTTTTTGGAGAAGGTCGAGTGGTCCCATACCGGATCGTCCACGCCGAGCCCCACGAACCAGCGGAACAGCAGGTCGTAGTCCAGCCGCTCCATCAACTGCCGCTCAGAGCGGATCGAATAGAACGCCTGCAACAGCATCGCCCGAAGCAGCCGCTCCGGGGCGATCGACGGGCGGCCCACCGCCGAATAGAGCTCGGCAAGATCACTCGCCAGTGCGGCCAAGCCTGCGTTCGCGATCTCCCGGATCCCCCGCAGCGGATGGTCCGCCCGCACCCGCTGCTCCAGATCGACGTAGGAGAACAGCTCTCCCGACCGCTGCCCAGATCCCCGCATCCCCGCCTCGGCCAACATGGTTCCACAAAGAGTGAATCATGCCAGCCCAACCCCGCCAACCGGTTCTTCAACACCCTGCTAGCTGTCCGAAGAACTGTCGGGATCTCCCGCCTCTGACTTTGATTGTCTTCGAAATAGCTCATCGAAAATCTGATCAGCTCCCCAAGCTTGGGCAGAGGCCCACGCAAGGCGTCGCTTCTCGTGGGATGTGAGAGGTGCATCTCCGGGCTTATAGCCGAGGTCGTGCTCAGCTTCCGACCATGCATGTTGAAATAGTGTCTTGATCTGTAATTCGAAGAATTGAGGAACAAGTTCTCGGTCTATGTCGTCACTTACTACATCTTGCGGTAATAGTAGGACATGATGATGGCTGATATATCCAAACGCTGATTCAGAATCAGGAATATGGACCCTATGCTCTATCCCAACAAAATAACTTCCAATGATTTTTTCAACTAACTCAACATCAGATAGAAAATGAGTAATAATTCTGCATCCTATTTGATCTTGAATTTGACTCAGTGGTTCGGCATATTTTAGAATCCCGCCTTCTATCTTGCTGGCCTTAGCCACAAAGCTGTCCACTGTTTTGGCTCGAACGCTTATGTTGTCAATTCTCAATGCAGTACGAAGACATTCTCTTACAAATCGCGTTAACTCTTCACAGATAGGAAGTAGAGCTAGTTCGCGCCGGTGCCTGTATTTTTCTTCGAGGTCGCCAAAATTACTACTATGGAGATCGCCTGAATTTCTCATCTACTATTTTCCCGCGCGTCGAAAACTCTACGATTTCTTGATCAGTCTCAGATTGCTCAACCCGAAACACGTTCTCAAAATCCGAAGTCTCAGCCGTTAGAACCGCGCCATTGTCCAATTGCACCGATTGGTATGCGATATAATTCCTAAGAATGCTTACATCAAGCTTGAACGTCGCCCTCGTAGTCCGGGAGTTTTTCTGTCCGCTCTTCAGAGCGGCGGTGGCGGCGGCAGAAAGGCCAAATCGATCTGCAAAGCTATCAATGCTTATCGTCTCACCGGCCAACCCACTTGCCAATTTCCCAGCGGCAACCAATTCGGCTTTCACTTCAATGGGAGCCTTCTTTACGGCGTCGCGCAAAGCGATACCAAGTCGGCTTGAGCCGGCCGCAGGTGTCGTTGCGAAATCAGACATCAAGAAATCGGAAATCCAATAGTCTGACGTTTGCACGCTGGCTCCGGTAATTTGTCGATCGATTGCTAGTCCTGTCCAAAAGTCGCCAAGCATTGAGGCGCCCTGATATACTACAGCTTTATATGACGCCTTATTCTTCATGAATACTTGTTCAAGAAACCTCACATTAAATGTGCTTGTATTTTCTTCGACAAAAATTGCGCTATCAGTTGGAAATCTCGAAACGACGACCTTCTTATTCAACCCTGAAGATCCAACTATAACAAATAGCAAGCCGAGGCCGGATCGGCCATCGGTAGATTTGCTCAGTCTCTCTGCCAACAATTTTGCAGACGATAGTTTTCTATCTCTTAAATGCTCAATAATTAGGTCGCGACAATCATTTTGTTGAGAGCCGGATGTTGTGTGTCTAAAGATAATTGGAATATCGCACTCCTGCTCTGATCTGTCATATACTGCGGCCAGTAGATCAAATATACTTCCGCTTAGTGGAAGTCGAGTCCCATTTATCTCAGGACGATCGTTCCTTCCTTTGCTTGGGTGCACAAGAAAGGTGTGTACAAGCTCGATGGTCAAGAAAATTCTCCGACAGAAGTGGCGGCTATAATCCCCAAAGGTCAGTAGAGCGGGGTTTTAAGCTAGTATGCGGGTAGGGCATCGGTCCACTCAATAGAAAAGTTGTTGAAGCGGATGATTGCTAACAGCAGGTCCTGCGACAACCTCGGACACTTCGTATTGGGCCAAGCACGTTCTACTCGAAGGGCAGATCTACCTGCTGACGGTGAGCGCCCTGGATTGCCTGGACGGCACCCTCCTCATCGACATCAAACCGGCCCCGCGGGACGAGCCGCAGCCGCACTGAGCCCAATAGGGAAGGGCGGTCCCGGCCTTGGCCGGAACCGCCCCCCGCAGTCGGTCCCCGGTTGGGGGGCGGCGGGCCGGATGCCGCTTCTTTTCCGGGCTCGCCGCCGCCGGGGAACCGACCTTGCCCGTTGCCTAGGGCATCTTCTGTTCGTTCTGCACCAGCCCGC
>JAGQRL010000036.1 GCA_020425485.1 Rhodospirillaceae bacterium | reverse complement strand
GCGGTGCTGCTGGCCGTGCTGCTGTCGCTCAACATCACGCCGGGACCGTTGCTGTTCAACCACAACCCCGATGTCGTCTGGGGCCTGATCGCCGCCCTGTTCATCGCCAACTTCGTGCTGCTGGCCATGAACATCCCCATGGTCGGCCTGTTCACCCGGGTGCTGATGGTGCCGCCGCGGATCCTCATGCCGTTCGTCGCCATGGTCAGCTTCGTCGGCATCTACGGGATTTCCGGCTCCGCGTTCGACCTGCAGATGATGGTCGGCTTCGGCGTGCTGGGCTGGGTGCTGCGCAAGCTGGACGTGCCGCTGGTGCCCATCATCCTCGGCACCCTGCTGGGCAACATGATGGAGAACAACCTGCGCCGCGCCATCACCATCTCCAACGGCGACTGGTGGGTGCTGGTGCAAAGCCCGCTGTCCATCGGCCTGTGGACCGTCGCCCTGGTCGGCTTCGTCCTGCCGATCTTCGTCGGCCGCCTGCTGAAGGCGCGCATGCGGCGCGAGGCCAACAAGCTGGAAGCCGAAAGCTAGGCGGGCCCGATGGGGCCTGATCCGGTGTCCGCGACGGCGATACTGGGGGGAAGGTGCGGCGCTTCAGGACCGCCGGTCGCGGAAACCGCGCCGCCCAAGCGCCTTCCGCGCTTGGCGACCCCTACCGGATTCGAACCGGTGTTGCCGCCGTGAGAGGGCGGTGTCCTAGGCCTCTAGACGAAGGGGTCGTGACGCCTTTGTTACCGCTTGGCCGGCGGCGGCACAAGCCCGCCGTGGCGCTGCTTCGGCCAGCGCAGCGGAGGGTGCCATGCGCCCGTGTCATCGCCGCCGGGCACAGCCGCTGCAATGCGATTGAGTGTCGTTCCTAAGGTGGACCCGGCCCGGCAAAAGCGTTAGGCGAACTCAAGAGGCCGCAGGCCGCCCTACAGGTTGCACACCATGGATCCGTTCTCTTCGGCCTTCGTCGCGGCCCTTGAGCTGATCGCGTCGCTGGACCCGAACCTCCTGGAGGTGATCGGCCTGTCGCTGCGCGTCAGCCTTACGGCGCTGGCGCTGGCCTGCCTGATCGGCCTGCCGCTGGGAGCGCTGCTGGCGGTGGTGCGCTTTCCCGGGCGCGGCGCCGTCGTGGTGCTGGTGAGCGCGCTGATGGGGCTGCCGCCGGTGGTGGTGGGGCTGGTGGTCTACGTCACCTTCTCCGCGTCCGGCCCGCTGGGGCCGTTGCAGCTTCTCTACACGCCGACGGTGATGGTGGTGGCCCAGGCGATCCTGGTGACCCCCATCGTGGCCGCCCTCGCCCGCCAGGTGATCGCCGACCTCAACGTGGAGTACGACGAAACCCTGCGCTCCATGGGCACGTCCGGCCGCATGACCATCGCCACCCTGGTGTGGGATGCCCGCTATTCGCTGCTCACCGCAGCACTGGCCGGGCTTGGCCGCGCGCTTGCCGAGGTGGGGGCGGTGATGATCGTCGGCGGCAACATCAACCACGTCACCCGCATGATGACGACGGCGATTGCGCTGGAAACCTCGCGCGGCGACCTCAGCATGGCGATGGCGCTGGGCATCATCCTGATCGCGCTCACCATCGCCATCAACGGGGCAGTGATGGCGGTGCGCAACGGCATGGAGCGGCGGGCCTATGGCTGACCGGCCGGGGTCCTCCGTCATCCCCTTCGCCCCGACGCCGGGTGCGGGCGGCGAACTGCCGGCGCTGGCGCTGCAGGGGCTGGTGATCGAGCGCGGCGGCAAGCGCCTGCTGGATGGGCTGACCGCCCGCCTGCCGCGCAGCGGCATCACCGCGGTGATGGGGCCCAACGGCGCCGGCAAGTCGCTGGCCCTGCGCGCCATCATGGGGCTGATCCCGGTGAACTCGGGTGCCGTGTGGATGCACCCCTCGGTGGCCGGCGCGGTGGCCCTGGTGTTCCAGCGCCCGGTGCTGCTGCGCCGCTCGGTCCGCGCCAACCTGGCCCATGCGCTGAAGGTTTTCGGCGTGCCGCGGCGGGAGCGCCCCCAGCGGCTGACCGAGCTGATCCGCCTGGGCGGGCTGACCAACCTGGCCGACCGGCCGGCCCGTGCCCTCTCCGGTGGCGAACAGCAGCGCGTCGCCATGGTGCGCGCGTTTGCTGCCCAGCCCCGCCTGCTGCTGCTGGACGAGCCGACCGCGAGCCTCGACCCGCAGCACACCGGCGCCATCGAATGGCTGATCCGCACCGCCGCGGAGGGCGGCGCCAAAGTTATTCTGGTGACCCACGACAACGGCCAGGCACACCGCCTGGCCGACGACGTGCTGTTCCTGCACCACGGGCGCGCGCTGGAACACACGTCACGATCCCGCTTCTTCGACCGCCCGGTATCGGCCGAAGCGCGGGCCTATCTGGCCGGCGACCTGCTGCTGTAGGCAGCCGCCCACCCGATCCAAGAAACGACGGAAGCCTGAGACCAAGGGAGCGAGACATGGTCCGAACCACCGCAACGATTCTGAAGCCGATCCTGGCTGCCGGTGCCCTGCTGGCGCTGGCCGCTGCTCCGGCAGTGGCCCAGGCCGATTCCATCATCGTCCAGTCCACCACCTCCACCCAGAACTCCGGCCTCTACGACTTCATCCTGCCGCAGTTCCAGGCCACCACGGGCATCGAGGCCCGCGTGGTCGCCGTCGGCACCGGCCAGGCGCTGACCAATGCCGCCAACTGCGACGGCGACGTGGTGGTGGTGCATGCGCGGCCGGCGGAGGAGGAGTTCGTGGCCAACGGCTACGGCACCGAACGCCACGACCTGATGTACAACGACTTCATCATCGTCGGCCCCTCCGCCGATCCCGCCGATGTGGCCTCCGCCCCCGATGTCGCGACGGCGCTCAGCCGCATCGCCGAAGCCGAGGCGCCGTTCGCCTCGCGCGCCGACAACAGCGGCACCCATATGCGCGAAATGGCGCTGTGGGAGGCCACCGACGCCGACCCCGTGGCCGCCAGCGGCACCTGGTACCGCGAAACCGGCTCCGGCATGGGGGCGACCCTCAACATCGCCGTCGGCATGGACGCCTATGCGCTGACCGACCGCGGCACCTGGATTTCCTTTGAGAATAAGGGCGATCTGGAAATCCTCTTCCAGGGCGATCCGGCGCTCAACAACCAGTACGGTGTGATCCCGGTAAACCCGGAGCACTGCCCCAATGTGCGGGCCGAAGGGGCGCAGGCGTTCACCGACTGGCTGCTGTCCGACGACGGCCAGGCGGCCATCGCCGCCTACCGGGTGCAGGGCGAGCAGCTCTTCTTCCCCAACGCGCAATAGGGTGCTGCCCGGCGGCGGTCCTACGATCGGTCGCCGCCGGCCTCGACCTGGCTTTCCAGGGCGGGCGACATGGTGCGGCGCTGCATCCTGGGCCGCCGCTTCACGAAGCCCGGTGCGGGAAACCGCAGGATGAAGGTGGTGCCCTCGCCGCGCGTGCTCTGCACCGAAACGGTGCCGCCGTGCCGCACCATCATCGACCGCACCAGCGCCAGCCCGAGCCCCACCCCTTCGGCCTGGCTGGCGATGGCGTAGGAGCCGCGCGAGAACGGCTCGAACACGCGCCGCTGCTCGTCGTTCGACAGGCCGATGCCGGTATCGGAGACGGCGATCGTCACGGCGCCGTCGTCCTCCTGGCGGATCTCGATATTCACCTCACCGCCCTGCGGCGTGAACTTGATGGCGTTGGACAGCAGGTTCAGCACCATCTGCCGCAGCGCCCGGCTGTCGGCCCGCACCTTCGGGGACGGCGACGGAGCGTTCTTTACCTGTAAGTCGATCGACCGCTCGGTTGCCGTCCGCGCCACGAATTTGAGGCAGCGGGTCACCGTTTCCACGGCATCCAGGTCTTCGAACTCGAACTCGAACTGGCCGGCTTCAACCTTGGCCAGATCGAGCAGATCGC
>JAGQRL010000329.1 GCA_020425485.1 Rhodospirillaceae bacterium | reverse complement strand
GTCTTGTGGGGGAACAGGTTGTACTGCTGGAAGACCATGCCGACCTTCTTGCGCAGGGCCAGCTTGTCCAGCTTGGGCACGTGCACCTCCTGGCCTTCCACCCGGATCGAACCCTTCTGGATATCGACCAGGGCGTTGATGCAGCGCAGCAGCGTCGACTTGCCGGAGCCGGACGGGCCGATGATGCACACCACATCGCCCTTCATCACATCCAGGCTCACGCCCTTCAGCACTTCCACCGGGCCGAACGCCTTGTGCACGTCGTTGATCTCGACGATCGGCCGGTCCGGCGTCCAGTCCGGCTGGGTGTCGGCTTGTTTGGCAAGGACCGGCTGGGCCATGGCGGTCTCCGTCCTTTAGGTGATGACGTGGTAGCGGCGCTCCAGATAGAGCGTGAAGCGCGCGATCGGATAGCAGTAGGCGAAGAAGCACAGCAGCACGAAGCCGTAGAACGGCACCAGCAGGGTGAACGCGTTCTGCTCGGCCGCCAGCGCCCGGCGGGTCAGCGTCATCATTTCCGACACGCCGACGATGGAGGCCAGCACCGTGGCCATGGTGAGGATGGCGTAGAGGTTCATCCAGGGCGGGATCATCCGCTTGATGCACTGGGGCAGGATGATCATGAACAGCGTCTGGCGGCGGTTGAAGGCCAGGCTTTCCGACGATTCCCACTGGCCCGACGGCACGGACATCACCGCCCCGCGGACGATTTCCGACACGTTGGCCATCACCGGCAGGGCGAGCCCGATGGTGGCCTTCACCCAATCCGGGAACGGAAAGACGACGCCGAACAGCACGAATTCGAACGGCATCATGAACATCACGAAGAACAGCAGCACCAGCCACGGCGCGTTGCGGAAGAACTGGGTGACCAGCCAGCTCGACCCGCGCACCGGCGCCAGCAGCGAGATCTGCCCCAGCCCCAGCACCACCCCCACCGCCGTGCCGATGGCCATGGACATGAAACTGATGAGGATGTTGAAGCCGAAGCCTTCCAGCAGCAGCGGCATCCAGCGGAACAGCGCGTCGAACACGCCCGGCTGGTCGGCCCCCGTCTGCGCTTCGGCCATGCCGGCCCACAGCACGATCAGCGCCGTCAGGGCCGCCCCGTGGCTCCAGTGCAGGCGCGGGATCGTGCCCACCAGCCGTTCCCGCCGCGCCCGGCTGGCCAGCCGCTCGGCCCCCGGCAGCAGCACCGGCAGGTCGGTGCCGGAATTGTCCAGCCCCATGCGGCGGCGCGCGCTCATCGTCCGAACCCCGGCAGCTTCATGGCGCGTTCCCAGCGCTGCATGGCGAACACCAGGATGGCGACCAGGCCGACATAGACGAACAGCAGCACCGTCATCATCTCCGGCACGTTCACGGAGTCCGACCAGATCTGGTTGGACATGTAGAGCAGTTCCGGTACCGCGATGGCGTAGGCCAGCGTCGTCGTCTTCACCAGGTTGACCAGGTTGTTGTTGAGCGCCGGCAGGCAGATGCGGAAGGCCAGCGGCAGGATGACGTCGCGGTAGATCTGCCAGCGCGACATGCCCAGCGCTTCCGCCGCCTCGATGGTGGAGCGCGGCACCGCTTCGATGCCCGAGCGGAAGATTTCCACGTTGAAGGCGCCGGCGAAAAAGGACAGGGAGATCACCGCCCAGTGGAAACTGGTGAGCAGCGGCGTTTCCGATACGAACACCATCTGCCCGACATGGCGTTCCACCGTCGTCATGAACATCGGGCCGAGGGCGAAGAAGAAGAAATACATCTGCACCAGCGGCGGCGTGTTGCGGAAGAACTGCACATACGCCTGCACGATGCGCCGCGGGATGGCGTGGCGCGCACCCAGCAGCCAGGCGCCGATGATGCCGATGATGACGGAGAAGACCAGGCAGATCACCGACAGGATGACGGTGTTGAGCAGCCCCCACAGGAAGCGCTCGCGGTCGAAGGCATCGTAGACGATCGTCAGGTTGATGCCGGTCGTATGGTAGAGATCGAGGAACCAGGCTTCGATGCCATCCATGCGGCGTTCCCGCAGTGCACAATATCGGTCGAGGCTAGATCACTTCCGACCCTGGTGAAAAGCCAAGACTGGGCTGAAAAGCCAAGACTGGCGGGGCCGGCCGGCCCGGGGCCGGAACAGGTGCGGTGGGCCGGAGCGGCGGCAGGGCCGAAGCCCCGCGCGCCGCCCCGCTTGGCATTACCGTTCGATGGACGGATTGATGTCGAGGAAAAGCTGGTGCATGCGCTCGGCGAAGGGGGTGTTGTCCACGCCGTATTCGGTCTCCAGCGCCAGGATGCGGCCCGACAGGTGCCAGTTGACGATCATGCCGGACATCAGCTCGGCAAAGCGGTCCTCGCCCAGGGCGACGGCCAGGCCCCACGGGGCATCGTCGATGGTTTGCAGCGGCATCTCGTAGTCGGCCCATTCCGGCTCGCTCAGGCGCGAGATCAGGAAGCTGTCGTCATAGACGAAGGCCACGCAGGTGCCCTGCTGCAGGGCGGCCAGCGCTTCCGCCGTGCCGGTGAAGGCAACGATCTCGGCGCCGAATTCCTCTTCGGTCTTGCGGTTGTAGAAGGCGCCCTGGATGCCGCACACCGGCAGCCCGTCCAACTGCTCCCACTCGGTCAGCCCGGCGGCGGTCGGCGCCAGGATGTTGGTGCCCGAGGAGTAGTAGTTGGGGTCGACGATCTGCACCACCTCGCGCCGGTCGTTGCGGTCGGTCATGGTGGCGATCATCAGGTCGATGCGGCCCTGTTCCAGGAACTGCATGCGGTTGGACGACACGACCGGGATCAGCTCCAGCTCCACCCCCAAAAGGTCGGCCACGTCCTGGGCCAGCGCCGGCTCGATGCCGACGATGTTGCCGGCCTCGTCCAGGTAGCCGTAGGGCGGGTAGTCCGCCTTCACGCCGACCCGGAGAACACCGCGCTCGGCGATGTCGTCCAGCACGTCGGCGAGAGCCGCCTGGCCGCTGAGCGACAGGGCCGCGGCCACGCAAACACCGGTAAACAGCTTCTTCATCTCTTGCCTCCCGTTGGCTGTTAGCTGCCGCATGATGGCTTAGGGGAGCCTTGTAAGCACTGTCAATCTACGCAGACTCCCCGATTCGCCCGGCCGCGGCGCCGCAACCGGGCCGCGGCCGGCCCGCCGGCAGCGCGCCTGCCCCTTGAACGGGAAGGCGAATTCGGCCACCTAAGATCTTTCCTCGTCGGGCAAGAAGCGAAACGGGCTAGGGGCATGTCGGAGGTCCAGGAACCCCAGAAATCCCACCGTCGCGATCCGGCGGCCGGCAGCCGCGAAGGCGAGCGGCGGCAGCGCGAAGCGACGGCGTTGCGTGCCAATCTGGCCAAGCGCAAGGCCCAGCAGCGGCAGGCCCAGGCACGCGAGCCATCAAACAGCCAGGAAGGCGGATAGACTGCCAGGAATGACCGGGTGATCCGTGCCCGCCCCTGCCCGTCCCCACACAAGGCAATCGAGCCGCGGACCGGACCCACCGGCCGCACCGCAACCGCACATTAGATCGAGCGACCATGGACAAGATCCGGATACGCGGCGGCCGTCCCCTGAAGGGCGACATCCCCATCAGCGGCGCCAAGAACGCGGCCCTGCCGTTGATGGCCGCAAGCCTGCTGACCGACGAGCCGCTGACCCTGACCCGCCTGCCCGACCTGGCGGACATCGCCACCATGGGCACCCTGCTGTCGGGCCACGGCGTGGAGATCGAGCGGGTGCGGGGCGAAGCCGGCCAGGGCCGCGCCACCCTCACCGCCAAGCAGATCACCAACACCCGCGCGCCCTACGACGTGGTGCGCAAGATGCGCGCCAGCGTGCTGGTGCTGGGGCCGCTGCTGGCACGCACCGGCACGGCGGAAGTGTCGCTGCCCGGCGGCTGCGCCATCGGCACGCGGCCGGTGGACCTGCACATCGCCGGGCTGGAAGCGCTGGGGGCCAAGATCGAGCTGAAGGACGGCTACATGCATGCCCGCGCCCCCAACGGGCTGGTGGGCGCACGCATCGTCTTCCCCAAGGTCTCGGTGGGGGCCACGGAAAACCTGCTGATGGCGGCCAGCCTGGCCCGTGGCGAAACCGTGCTGGTGAACGCCGCGCGCGAGCCCGAAGTGGCCGACCTTGCCACCTGCCTGGTCGGCATGGGGGCGGAGATCGACGGCATCGGCTCCAGCACCGTCACCATCCAGGGCCGCGACCGCCTGGGCGGCACCGAGCACGCCATCGTGCCCGACCGCATCGAAACCGGCACCTACGCCATGGCGGCGGCGGCCACCGGCGGCTCCGTCCACCTGCTGGGGGCCGATACCCAGGCGCTCGCCGCGGTGATCGATGCGCTGGCGCCGGCCGGCGTCGTCTTCACCGCCACCAATCGCGGGCTGAAGGTGGAACGGGCCAACGGGTTGCACGGCATCGATGTGATGACGGAGCCCTATCCCGGCTTCCCCACCGACCTGCAGGCCCAGGTGATGGCGCTGATGACGGTGGCCGAGGGGGCGTCGCTGATCACCGAAACGATCTTTGAGAACCGCTTCATGCACGTGCCGGAACTGCTGCGCATGGGGGCGAACATCACCGTGCACGGCGCTTCGGCCCTGGTGCGCGGGGTGGACCACCTGACCGGCGCCCAGGTGATGGCGACGGATCTGCGCGCCAGCGTCTCCCTGGTGCTGGCCGGGCTGGCCGCCCAGGGCGAAACCACGCTCAACCGCGTGTACCATCTCGACCGGGGCTACGAGGCCCTGGAGCAGAAGCTGGCCGCCTGCGGGGCGGATATCGAACGCGTTCGGGAGTAGTCCACCTGATGCCCACTGCCGACCCTGACCCGAAGCTGAAGCTTCGCGCAGCGGATGCCGATGACCTGGTGATCCTGTCCGCCCAGTTGCAGGACGCGATCGTGCCGGTGACCGATATCAGCTTCCTGGCGGCCGAGCGCACCTTCGTGATGGTGGTCAACCGGTTCATGTGGAATGCGGTGCCGGCGGCCATCGGCGTCGATGCGTCGGCGGCGATGGGCGATGGCGGGCCAGTGTTCCTGCGCTGCAATTGCGGCGTGCGCATCGGCCAGGTGGAGCGCGCGCAGACCCAGGCGCTCGACCTGCGCGACCGCAGCACCATGCTGGACCTGCTGAGCCTGCGCTTCGAGGACGGCGCCATCCTCGTTACCTTCAGCGGCGCCCCGGAACTCAGGCTGCACGTCTCCGATATCGAGGTGGTGCTGGAGGATTTCGGCGAGCCCTGGCCGACCCGCCGCACCCCGTCCCACGGGCTCAGCGACACCGAAGACCACGACTGACCGCCTGCATACTGGCGGCATACTGCCGGAAGCGGCGTGCGGGGGTTTCCCCGATGCCGCTGGAACCGCTATATCAAACTGATCCGTGCGCCGCGGCGCAGGACCGATGGAATTGCCGCAAGATTGGGTGGCCGCCGTGCCGGATACTGCCTCCTCGTCGGCCGACCGAAATCGCCCGGACGCCCGACCGGCCGACCCGCTCGTGTTCGCCGTGCCCAAGGGGCGCATCCTGGACGAGCTGCGGCCGCTGATGGACAAGGTCGGCCTGAAGCCCGAGCCGGGGTTCGACGACCCCAAGCACCGCGGCCTGCGCTTCCGCACCGAGGACGGCAGCCTGGAAGTGATCCGGGTGCGCGCCTTCGATGTGGCCACCTTCGTCGCCTTCGGGGCCGCCCATCTCGGCGTCGCCGGCTCCGACGTGCTGGCGGAATTCGACTACCCGGAGCTTTACGCGCCGCTGGATCTGAAGATCGGCAAGTGCCGCCTGGCGGTGGCCGAGCCCAAGGAGCTGGGCGAAACGGACGATCCCAGCCGCTGGAGCCACATCCGCATCGCCACCAAGTATCCAGCCATCACCCGGCGCCATTTCGCGGCGCGCGGCGTGCAGGCGGAATGCATCAAGCTGAACGGGGCCATGGAGCTGGCGCCGGCGCTCGGCCTGTGCCGCCGCATCGTCGACCTGGTGTCGACCGGCAGCACGCTGCGCGCCAACGGCTTGCAGGAAATCGAGCAGATCGCCGAAGTGTCCTCCCGCCTGATCGTCAACCGGGCGACCTTGAAGACACGGCCGGCGGAGACCATGGCTTGGATCGAACGGTTTCGGAGTGCGGTCGATGGCGATTGAGCTTTCCGTCGGCGCTGCCGACTTTCCTTCCCGATTCAACGACCTGGTTGCCGGCCGCAGCGTCAGCACCCCCGATGTTGCCGGCACGGTGCGCGACATCGTCGATCAGGTGCGCCAGGGCGGCGATGCGGCGCTTCTGGAGCTGACCGCGAAGTTCGACGGCCAGGCCCCGGCCACCGTGGCGGAGCTGCGGGTCGACCTCGCGGAAATGCTCGCCGCGGCCGATCAGGTGCCGGAAGCGGTGCGCGCGGCCATCGACCTGGCGGCCGAGCGGATCATGGATTTCCACCTGCACCAGCGCCCGGAAACGCTGGAGGTGGACGACGCATCGGGCGTCAAGCTCTCGCACCGGTGGACGCCGGTGGAAGCCATCGGCATCTACGTGCCGGGCGGCCGCGCCAGCTATCCCAGCACGCTGCTGATGAACGCCATCCCCGCCCACGTGGCCGGCGTGTCGCGCGTCGTCATGGTGTGCCCCTCGCCGGCCGGCCAGCTCGATCCCGTGGTGCTCTATGCCGCCAGCCGTGCGGGGGTGACGGAGATCTGGCGGGTCGGCGGCGCCCAGGCCGTGGCAGCGCTCGCCTACGGTACGGAAACCATCCAGCCGGTGGACAAGATCGTCGGCCCCGGCAACGCCTATGTGGCGGAAGCCAAGCGGCAGGTCTTCGGCAAGGTCGGCATCGACATGATCGCCGGCCCTTCGGAAATCCTGGTGGTGGCGGACGCGCAGAACGATCCCTCGTGGATCGCCATCGACCTGCTCTCCCAGGCCGAACACGACCCCGATGCCCAGTCCATCCTGATCACCGACGATGCGGAGTTCGCCCAGATGGTGGCCGCGGCGGTGGAAACCTGGCTGGGCAAGCTGCCGCAGCCGGACACGGCGGCCCGCTCCTGGGCGGACAACGGCGCCATCATCCTGGTCAACGATCTGGCCGAGGCCGCCGCCCTGGTGGACCGCCTGGCGCCGGAACACGTGGAGCTGGCGGTGGCCGATCCGACTGCCCTGGTGAACACCATCCGCCACGCCGGCACCATCTTCCTCGGCCGCCAGACGCCGGAAGCCATCGGCGACTACGTGGCCGGCACCAACCATGTGCTGCCCACGGCACGCAGCGCCCGGTTTTCTTCCGGCCTCGGGGTGCTGGACTTCATGAAACGCACCTCGCTGGTGGCCTGCACCAACGGCGGGCTGCGCGTCGTCGGCCCGGCGGCGGTGGCGCTGGCCGAAGCGGAAGGCTTGGGCGCCCATGCCCAATCGGTGCGCGTGCGGCTGCAAGCGCTGGGCGTTGCCGTCGATCCAGCGGAGTGATGATCCGGCGATGGCAGACCAATCCGTCAGCAAAGCCAATCGACTGATCGAAGTCCGCCTGGATGAGAAGAGCGTCGGCCGGCGCAGCCCCGAGGTGGAGCACGAGCGCGCCATCGCCATCTACGACCTGCTGGAGGACAACACCTTCGAGCCGGTGGGTTGCGGCGAAGGCCCCTACCGCCTGCGCCTGAGCCTGGAAGACAACCGGCTGATCTTCAACATCGCCGACTCCAAGGATGGCTACCTGGGCCTGGTGCCGCTGCCGCTGTCGCCCTTCCGCCGCATCATCCGCGACTACTTCGCCATCTGCGAAAGCTACTACGACGCCATCAAGCGGGCGGCACCCTCGAAGATCGAGGCGATCGACATGGGCCGCCGCGGGCTGCACAACGACGGCTCCGAGCTGCTGCGCGAGCGTCTCGCCGGGCGCATCGACGTGGACCAGGACACGGCGCGCCGGCTGTTCACCCTCCTGTGCGTGCTGCACATCAAGGGTCGAGAAGCGCAGTGACCGATGAGCTGCCGGGCAGCGTCCTCTTCTGCTGCACGCTCAACTCGATCCGGTCGCCCATGGCAGAAGCCATCATGAAAAGCCTCCATGGGCGCCGCATCTATATCGACAGTGCCGGGGTGCGCGAGGGCGAAACCGACCCGTTCGCCATCGAGGTGGTGGGGGAAATCGGCCTCGACCTGTCGCGCCACCGCCCCAAGACCTTCGACGACCTGCAGGACGACGCGCCGGACCTGGTGATCTCCCTGTCGCCGGAAGCCCACCACCGGGCACTTGAGCTGACGCGCACCAACGCCTGCGAAGTGGAATTCTGGCCGACCTTCGATCCCACCATCGTGGAAGGCAACCGCGAGACCCGGCTGGACGCCTTCCGCCAGGTGCGCGACCAGCTCATCGAGCGCATCCGCCAGCGTTTCCCGCCCGAGGGCGGCCCGCAGGTCTGATCGCTGCTGGAGCATTTTGGGGCAGGGCTGCGCCGGCCCGCACCCCCTCCCGGCCATCCAGCTCGTTGTACAATGTTGGGTGGCCGGGAGGGGGTGTGGGCCGGAACCGACTGAACAGCGGTGCACACCGCGCCAAGGGCGCCATTTGCGACGTCAATTCACGGCATTTCCACCTTGAATTTCTAAGGCACACGCATCGGCTGCATGCTGGATCTGTCGCGGGGTGGACCCCCACAGCATCCGCTCCTGCGACGATGGCCGACACCCCAATGCCCCACCCCGAGCGCCGACGGGCACGGGCATATCGTCGGCAAGGCCGGGATGGGCCGTGCATTCCCTCGCTCGGATGCCAAGTCCATCCCGGCCGTACCACCCGCGGCGGCCTCCCGCCCGGCTGCTTCGCGATCTGGCCATGGCCGCCCCGCCACAGACCCTCTTGACCGGAACCCTCCCGCCCGTCACGTATGCGGCGCTGGTTTCTTGGGTTTACGGTGGGCATGGCTAAGGAAGATCTGATCGAGTTCTCGGGCACAGTGATGGAACTGCTGCCGAACGCGATGTTCCGCGTAAAGCTGGACAACGAGCACGAGGTGCTGGCTCACACCAGCGGCAAGATGCGGAAGAACCGCATCCGCGTGCTCGCTGGCGACCGGGTCAATGTGGAAATGACCCCATACGATCTGACCAAGGGTCGGATCACCTTCCGGTTCAAATAGGCGGCGATCCCGGGTTCCGGGATGCCAGGCCGATCCGATCCGCCGGTGCAACGCCCGGCGCTGGTGCTGGCGTCGGCCTCGCCGCGGCGGCTTGATCTGCTGCGCCAGATCGGCGTTGTGCCCGATCGCGTGGTGCCCGCCGATGTGGACGAAACCCCTGCCCCGCGCGAACTGCCGCTGGACCATGCCCGCCGGCTGGCCGGCGACAAGGCCGCCGTGGTGGCCGCCCCCGGACACTTCACGCTCGCCGCCGACACGGTGGTGGCCTGCGGCCGCCGCATCCTGCCGAAGCCGGAGGATGCAGCCGGCGTGCGGGCCTGCCTCAACCTTCTCAGCGGCCGGCGCCACCGGGTGCACACCGGCGTCTGCGTGATCGCGCCGGACGGGCGCCGGGCGCTGCGCGTCGTCACCACCGTGGTGCAGATGGCGCGGCTGACCGATGCCATGGCCGCCGCCTATATCGCCAGCGGCGAAGGCCAGGGCAAGGCCGGCGGCTATGCCATCCAGGGCCGGGCGGCCCGCTTCGTCACCCAGATTTCCGGCTCCTACACCAATGTGGTGGGCCTGCCGGTGTGGGAGACCGCCCAGATGCTGATGGGCCTCGGCTATCCGGTCGACCGCGCCCCCGCCGGCCCGCCATGATCGAGGTCGCCGGCGACAGCGTCGACGGGCTGGCGCTGGCCGCCGTGTTGAAGGATGGCGTTGTCTGGGATCTGCGCGCCGCCGACCCGGCCGCCCCGCTGGTGGAGGGGGCGGTGCATTGGTGCCGTGTGACCCGCAGCGATCCCCGCGGCGGCGGCTGGGGCGCCATCGGCGACATCCCGGTGCGCCTTGCCGGTGGCGACGCCCGCGCGGCCCTCACCGGCGGCCCGCTGCTGGTGCAGGTGACGGCGCTGACCCGCCCCGCCAAGCTGGCCGAGGTGAGCACGGACATTGCCCTGCCCGGCCGCTGCCTGGTGCACCGGCCCTTCGGCCGCGGCATCCACGGGGCCAAGCGCCTGCCCGGCTTCCTCGCCGCCGACTGGGCGGCCCGGCTGCCCGCAGCCGGCGGCTGGATCGTGCGCCGCCGTGCTGCCACCGCCACGCCGGACACCATCGACGGCGATGCACAGCGGCTGGCCGAGCTGGGCCGCCGCCTCACCGCCGCCGCACCCAGCGACTCCCCTGCCCCCGTGCTGCCGGGCCTCGATCCCCTGCGCCGGCTGATCCTCGATTGCGAGGAGCCCGCGGCGGTACGGATGGCATCGCCCGACGCCGCACGGCCCCTTTCCGCCTGGTGCCGGCACTGGGCACCGGAGGTGGCCGACGTCGTGCAGGTTACCCCGGTCGATCTGTCGGAACCGTTCGTTGCCGCCCAGTCGCCCGACGTGGCACTGGCCTGCGGGGCACGCCTGCTGATCGAGCCCACCGCCGCCCTGGTGGCCGTGGATGTCGACCTCGCCGCAGCGGCCAGCGACCGCACCGCCAACCTGGACGCCTGCCGGGTCCTGCCCCGCGAGATCCGCCTGCGCAACCTGGCCGGCGCCGTGGTGGTGGACCTGATCGGCGGAGCCAAGGCCGAAGCCGACACCAAGGCGCTCGCCGCCGCCGTTGCCGACGGGTTTGCCGACGACCCGGCGACGGTGCAGGTGATCGGCATCGACCGGCTTGGCCTGCTGCGCCTCGCCCGCCAGCGCCGTGGTGCTGCCCTCGCCGACGTGCTGGCCGGCCGCCGCTAAGGTCGGGACGCCGCGACCCCGGCGATCAGGGCCATGCGGTAGGTGGGTACCGGCCCCGGCTGCAGGCGGCCGGATGCAGGGCCGATTCGACGGCCGAACTTCGGCGCAAGGGCTTGAATTGCGGCGGTGCCTCGGTCATGTCGGCTGTATGGCCGATACTCCCGTCACCATCCCCCGGCTCGCCAACAAGGGAACCTGCCCCATCTGCGGCCGGCCCACCGCCATACGCACGCGGCCCTTCTGCTCGCGCCGCTGTGCCGATATCGATCTCGCCCGCTGGCTCGGCGGCCGCTACATGGTCAGCCAACCGCTGGACGACGAAGCCGAAGACCTGCCCCAGGGCGAAGACGCCGAGGGCGGATAAGCGCCATGCGCCGCACGGCCGGCATGCGCGCTGAGGACCGGTAGACAGGCCCGCGCCGGCCGACTATAAGGCGGGGTTCCGACCGGGCGGCCCGCCCGGCGCGGCGCCCAGGTAGCTCAGTTGGTAGAGCAGTGGACTGAAAATCCGCGTGTCGGTGGTTCGA
>JAGQRL010000035.1 GCA_020425485.1 Rhodospirillaceae bacterium | reverse complement strand
ATCCTCGATGCCGACAAGGAAGGCTATCTGCGCTCCAAGACCTCGCTGGTGCAGACCATCGGCCGGGCGGCGCGCAACATCGAAGGCCGGGCGCTGCTCTACGCCGACACCATCACCGACAGCCTGCGCTACGCCATCGACGAGACCAACCGGCGGCGCGCCAAGCAGGCGGCCTACAACGAAGCCCACGGCATCACGCCTGCCTCCATCAAGAAGGCGATCGGCGACATCCTGGAAAGCGTGTACGAGCGCGGCGACCGGGTGACGGTGGACACCGGCGATGCCGGCCTCATCGAGGTGACGGGCAAGAGCCTGCGCGAGGTGATCGCCGAGCTGGAGGCGCGCATGCGGGCCGCCGCCGCCGACCTGGAGTTCGAGGAAGCGGCCCGCCTGCGCGACGAGATCAAGCGGCTGGAAAACCAGGAGCTGGAATTGGACCCGTCCACCGCCGGCGGCATCCTGCCGGTGCGCGTGCGCGGCGGCACCCACCGCGCCAATGTGGAATCCGGCGGCGACACTCCGTCGCGGGGGCGGCGCGCCCGTCCCAAGGATCCCGGCGGCACCAAAACCGCCCCCAGGCGATACCGCAAGCGGTAGGATGATACCCGAGGCGGACGGCGGCGGCCGGCCGTTTGGTGGCGGGCGGATCGGCCTGAAGTTGTGCCCGTGCGGGTAAACTCGGTTTTCGGTGGGGCGGAAAGATTAACCATCCCGCACATCGTGTTCCCGCGCCGTGGCAACGAACCGTTAACGATCCTCGCTTAAAGCCTCATAGGTCGTATGGTGGCAAACGCCGCGCTGCCAAGCCATTCGCAGGGGCGAGGGCCGGCCACACTCCGGACGATGGTATGGGCCGGTTAATTGAGCGCCGATCCAGGGCTGGGCAGCCGCCGCTTCGCGGCGTGGCCGAGATGGGAGCAGCGGGTGACTGAGGATCCTTCCTATCCAGAGGCCGCCGACCTCGTCGACGATCCGTCGGACGCCGCCAACCCGGGCACGATGGCAACCTCCTCGGCAGCCCCGCTGCCGGCCAACGAGGACGAGCGGCTGGCAGCGCTGCGCCGCTACGCCGTGCTCGACACCGCCCCGGAAGAGACCTTCGACCGCATCACCCGCATCGCCGCGTCCATGTACCGGGTGCCGATCGCCCTGGTTTCGCTGCTTGACGAAGGCCGCCAGTGGTTCAAGTCGCGCCAGGGCCTGGAGATCAGCGAAACCCCGCGTGAGCTGTCGTTCTGTGCGCACGCCATCCTGCAGGACGATGTGTTCGTCATCGCCGATCCCACAAAGGACCCGCGCAGCCGCGACAATCCGCTGGTGGCGGGCGCGCCGGGGATCCGCTTCTACGCCGGGGCGCCGCTGGTCAATCCCGAGGGCTTCAAGCTCGGCACGCTGTGCATCGTCGACATGCGGCCGCGCCCCGATCTGACGGTGGGCGACCTGCAGCCGATGAAGGATCTGGCGGCCATGGTGGTCGACCAGTTCGAGATGCGCGTGGCGGCCGGTGCGGCCCTGGAGGAGCTGGAAGGGGCGGCCACGGAGCGTTGGGTCCGCGAGATGACGGAGCACCAGCTTCTGCTGTTCGTGGAGTTCGTGCCCACCTCCATGGCGATGTTCGACACCGAGCTGCGCTACCTGGCGCACAGCCGGCGCTGGGCCAAGCTGCGCAATGTGGAAGACCAGACGCTCATCGGCCGCCGGCATTTCGACGTGTTCCCCGAGGTCGAGCAGATCTGGCGGGACCGCTTCCAACGGGTGCTGGCCGGCGAGGTGCTGTCCTGCGACGAGGAAGAGGTGCTGCTGGTCACCGGCTCGATGGAGTGGCTGCGCTGGGAAATGCGCCCCTGGCGGCACCCCGATGGGCAGATCGGCGGCGTCATCGTGTCGTCCGACGTGGTCAGCAAGCAGCGGCAGGCCAGGCTGGAGCTGGACGCCAACAGCAAGTTCCTCAACGCCGTTCTGGAAAACGTGCAGGACGGCATTGTCGCCTGCGACGCCGAGGGCCGGGTGACCCTCATCAACGGCGGCGCGCGCGAGCTTCTGGGGCTGCCCCACGGGCCGTTGTCGATGGACCCGATCGACCATCAGCCGGGCCTGCCGGGAGCCCCCGCAGACCAGCGGCTTGCCGGGGCCGAATGGCCGCTTCTGTGCGCCCTGGCCGGCCAGCGGCTGCGCGATACCGAAATCGCCATCTCCCCGCCCAACGGCCGGCATCGCGGCGTGCTGGCCAGCGGCCAGCCCATGATGGCGGAGGATGGCACCAAGCTGGGTGCGGTGGTGTCGCTCACCGACGTCACCGAACGCATCGAATACCGCCACCGCATCGAGGAAAGCGAGCAGCGCTTCCGCGGCGCCTTCGAGACAGCCCCCCACGGCATGGCCCTGGTCGATACCGACGGGCGGTTCCTGGCGGCCAACGACGCGCTCTGCAAGATGCTCGGCTACTCCACCGAGGAACTGCTGCGGACCGATTTCCAGTCGATCACCGACCCTGAGGACCTGCAAGTCGACCTCGGCTATGTGCGGCGGATGCTGGCCGGGGAGATCCGCTCCTTCCAGATGGAAAAGCGCTACATCCACAAGGACGGCCACACCATCTGGGGGCTGCTCAGCGTTTCCCTGGTGCGGGCGCTGGACGGCTCGCCCATCCACTTCGTCTCGCAGGTCCTCGACCTCACCGACCGCCGCCGCACCGAAGAACAGCTCCGCCAGGCCCAGAGGCTGGACGCCATGGGCCAGCTCACCGGCGGCATCGCCCATGATTTCAACAACCTGCTCGCTGTGGTGATGGGCAACCTGCAGCTTGCCGTCCGGTCGGTGGACGAACAGGCTCCCGCCGGTCAGCGCATCCGTGCAGCCATCGAGGCGGCCGGGCGCGGCGCCGAGCTGACCAAGCGCCTGCTTGCCTATTCCCGCCAGCAGCCGCTGGAGATCAAGGCGGTCGACGCCAACGAACTGGTGGCGACCATGCACACCCTGTTCAACCGGACGCTGGGCGAGCAGATCGAGCTGGAAACCGTGGCGGCCGAGGATCTGTGGGTGTGCACCACCGATCCCACCCAGCTCGAAGCTGCCGTTCTCAACCTGGCGATCAACGCCCGCGATGCCATGCCCGAGGGCGGCAAGCTGACCATCGAAACGGCCAACGCCCGGCTCGACCATCGGTATATCGGCCAGAACTCCGACGTGGTGCCCGGCGACTATGTGATGGTGGCCGTGTCCGACACCGGCTGCGGCATCGAGCGCAGCCAGCTCGACAAGGTGTTCCAGCCGTTCTTCACCACCAAGCCGAAGGGGCGGGGCACCGGCCTCGGCCTCAGCATGGTCTACGGCTTCGTCAAGCAGACCGGCGGCCACATCAAGATCTATAGCGAGGTCGGCCACGGCACCACGGTGAAGCTCTACCTGCCGCGCGACGACGGCACGGGCGAATCCCTGCAGGTGCGCCGGGTGGAGGTGGAGGAGCCGGTGGGCGGCCGCGAAACCATCCTGGTGGCCGAAGACGATCCGGCGGTGCGCGATGTGGCGGTGGAGCTGCTCACCGATCTCGGCTACCGCGTGCTGGCGGCGGAGAACGGTGCTGCGGCGCTGCGCGTGCTGCGCGACAACCCCTCCGTCGACCTGCTGTTCAGCGATGTGGTGATGCCGGGCGGCATGAACGGCGTCGACCTGGCCGAGCAGGTGCAGCTTGAGCGCCCGGCGATGAAGGTGCTGTTCGCCTCGGGCTATACCGAAGCGGCGGCGGCCCGGCTGGATTCCGCGCGGTTCAGCGGCAGCCTGATCACAAAGCCCTATCGCCGCGAACAGTTGGCGCGGCGGGTGCGGGAAATGCTGGACAGACCCTGATCTCTGCCGGCCCTCTCCCCCACCCGGCCAGCCAATATTCTACAATGGCTTGGGTGGCCGGGTGGGGGAGCGGGACGGAGCCGTCAAGACTTGAAACGCGTCAGCGAACGGCGGCGGCGGGACGGGCGGACGGCGGCACCTGGCGCGGATGGGCAGCGCCGCGGGTCGGCTGGAAGGCCCCGCGCAGCCCGTCGATCGGCCGCAGCTTGTCGGTCAGCCCGCTCACGGTCTCCACGTCGCCCAGCATCAGCACGCCGTCGTCGGGCAGCAGCTTGGCCAGCTTGTCCAGCACCAGCGCCCGCGTCGGCTGGTCGAAATACACCAGCACATGGCGGCACAAGATCAGGTCGAAGCGGCCCAGCGGCGCCAGGTTGGCCAACAGATTGAGGTCGCGGAAGGCGACCATGCTGCGGATCTCCGGCTTCAGCACCCATTTGTCGCCGGCCTTGTCGAAATACCTGAGCAGCATGGCGATGGGCAGGCCGCGCTGCACTTCGAACTGGGTGTAGCTGCCGGACCGCGCGCGCGTCAGGATATCGGTGGAGATGTCGGTGCCGAGCAGCTCGATTTGCCAGTCGCGCCATTGCGGCTCGGCCTCCCGCAGCATCATGGCGATGGAATAGGGCTCCTGGCCGCTGGAACAGGCCGCCGACCAGATGCGCAGTTCCCGTGTTGCCGCGCGCGCCTGGCGCAGGGCGGGCAGCACCGTGCTGCGCAGCATCTCGAACGGCTTGAGCCCGCGGAAGAACGAGGTTTCGCTGGTGGTCATGGCTTCGATGATGTCGCGCAGCAGCCGCTCGTCCCGCCGCCCGCGGCACGCCGTCGCCAGATCTTCCAACCCCCGGAGCTGCCATTTGCGCGCCACCGGCATCAGGCGGCTTTCCAGCAGGTAAGCCTTGTCTGATGTGATCACCAGGCCGGAACGCTGCTTCAACAAGCTCTGGAAGAGGTTGAAATCGTCAGGCCGCATATACTGCGCTCCAAGGGCTCCGTTCAGGCGGCTTTATTCAGGACCAGCCGGTGTATGGCCGGGGCGATTTCTTCCAACGGCAGAATGTCACTGCTGAGACCGGCTGTCGAGACAGCACCCGGCATGCCCCAGACCACGCTGGTGGCCTGATTCTGTGCCAGTACGGTGCCGCCGGCGGCCACCGTCTGCTCGCAGCCTTTCAGCCCGTCGGTCCCCATGCCGGTGAGGATCACGGCCAGCACATGGGCGCCGTAGGTGGCGGCCAGGCTGCGCAGCATCACGTCGACCGACGGCCGGCAGAAATTCTCCGGCGGGGCCTGCGACAGCCGGATGGTCGGCCGGCCATCGCCGCCGCGTTCGACCACCATGTGCACCCCGCCCGGCGCCACATGCACCTTGCCCGGATGCACCTTGTCTCCGTCGCCCGGCTCCACGGCGTCGACGGCGCATTGCCGGGACATCTGCTGGGCCAGCACGCGGGTGAAGGCGGCCGGCATGTGCTGGGTGACCAGGATCGGCAGGCCGACCCGCCCCGCCAGCCCGCCGATCACCTGAAAGAGCGCCTGGGGGCCGCCGGTGGAACTGCCGATGGCCACCACCTCGGGCCGGAAGCCGCGCGGAACCGGCCGGGTCGGGTAGGCCGGCGACGCTGCCGGCACTGCTGCCCGGCCGAGCCAGCCGGTGGGCCCGGCCGCCTGTTCGCGCGCCCCGGCGGCAAGCGCCTTCACCTTGGCCACCAGCTCGCTGCGATAGGCATCCGCCGCATGCAGGCCACGGCCGGCATTGGGCTTGCTCACGTAGTCGGCCGCCCCCATCACCATGGCGCGCAGGCTGATGGCGGCGTTGCGCGCGGTGAGCGCCGAGGTGACGATGATGCGGGTGCCGGGCGAGGCGCGCATCAGCAGCGGCATGGCGGTCAGCCCGTCCATCACCGGCATCTCGATATCGAGGACGACAACGTCGATGGTCTGGCGGGCGATCGCCTGCACCGCGGCAGCACCGTCGCCCACCGCGGAGACCACGCGCAGCATCGGATCGCTTTCCAGCATGGCGATCAGCATGCCGCGCACCACCGCGGCATCCTCCACCACCATGATCGCGAACGGACGGCCATCGACGGACGCACCGGCCCCCTGGGCCTGCGGCGTCAGCCGGTGGCGCGCCACATCATTCATCGATCAACCCAACCTGCATCAGCTTGGTGTGGACGATGTCGCTGTCGAACGGCTTCATGATGTATTCGTCAGCACCGGAGCTGATTGCTTCCTGGATATGCGCCAGATCGTTTTCGGTGGTGCAGAACACCACCTTGGGCGCAGTGCCGCCGTTCATTTTGCGCAGCCGGCGCAGGAACTCGATGCCGTTCATCACCGGCATGTTCCAATCGAGCAGAACCGCATCGGGCATCATGCGTTGGCATGCCGTCATCGCCTGCTGCCCGTCTTCGGCCTCTTCGCACTCGAAGTTCAGGTTTTCCAGGATCTTACGCGCCACCTTCCGAACGACGCGCGAATCATCGACCACCAGGCACCGTTTCATGACACCGTTGCTTCCATGGCTACGCCGATTACACCTTTGCCGCCGGCGTGTTTCCGGCTCCGAGGGTTGGGTCCGACAAGGGCCATGCGCATTAAGCGGCGACCCGCGTTGGAATGTTCAGCAGGTTTGCGACATCCAACACCACAAGTAACGTCTGGTCGAGACGATAGATGCCCGCCGAAACGTCACGCCATTGGCGATTAAGGGTTGCGGGGTTGGGTTCCAGGCCGGCCAGCGGCAGGCGCACCACGTCGCCGACGCTGTCCACCAGCAGGCTGTAGGGCTCGCCGCCGTGGTCGACGACGATGCTCATCTGGCCCATCCCGGCCGGCCGCGGTTCCAGGTCGAGGCGCCGGCGCACGTCGATGGCGGTGACGATGCGGCCGCGCAGATTGAGGGACCCGGCCACCTCCGGCGGTGCCAGGGGAATGCGGGTGAGGCGATGGTGGCTGAGCACGTCGTGCACCTGGCCCACCAGGATGCCGAACGCCTGGTCGGCCACCGTCATGGTAACGAACTCCGCGGCATGTTCCGGCGGCTCCTCGCCGTGGACGAGGTGGCCGCGGCGGGCCGGTGCGATCAGCGCCTGGCTCATGCGACACCCCTGAATTCGGCCAGGGCCGCCTGCAGCGCCCGGCGGTCGGATTTGGCGACGTAGTCGGTGAAGCCGGCCCGCCGCCCGCGGTCGAGGTCGCTCGGCGTGGCGTGGGAGGACAGCGCGATCACCGGCAGGTCGCGCCACGGGCAATCGCTGTTGCGCAGGGCGGCGGCGAACTCGAAGCCGTCCATGCCGGGCATCTCGATGTCGCTGATGATCACGTCGAACTGCTCGCCCTGCTGGCACAGGCGCAGCGCCTTGGCCGGATCGTCCACCGCCGTCACGGTGTAGCCGGAAACCGCCAGGATCGGCGTCAGCATGCTGCGGAAGAAGGCGCTGTCGTCCACCAGCAGCACGCGTTCGCGCGGCAGCACGGCATGGGCTTCGGCATCGGTGTGGAACCAGTCGGGATGGGCTTCGGTGAGGAAGTACCCGGCATCGACGATCTCGGTGGCCCGCCCGGCGATGATGGCGCTGCCGAGAATGCCGGGGCCGCAGCCGGTCGGCTCCACCTCCACCCGCTCTTCCACGATGTCGACGATGTCGTCGACGATCAGCCCCATGGCATGGGCGCCGTCGGCGAACACCACCACCGGCCGGTAGCGGTCGTCGCCGCTGCCGGATCCGGGGACGAATGCGGGGTCGAGCGAAATCAGCGGCATCAGCCGGTCGTGGTACTGCACCACGAAGCGGCCGTTGGCGGTTTCCATGCGGCTTTCGGGGATCTCCTCCAGCCGTGCCACCAGCACCAGCGGCACCGCCTTCGGGGTGCGGCTGCCGGCAAGGAACAGCAGCAGGGCGGCGCTGTCGTCCTCCTCCGCGGCGAGCGCATCGGCCGCGGCCTGCGACCGTGCGGTGTCCACCACCGAAAGGTCGCCGGTGACCGCGGCAATGCCGTTGGGATCCAGGATCAGCACCACCGAGCCGTCGCCGAGGATGGTGTTGCCGGAATAGACCTCGATGTCGCGCAGGATCGGCGCCACCGGCTTCACCACGATCTCCTCGGTGTCGAACACCTGGTCCACCAGCAGCCCGTAGGCGTACGTGCCGACCTGGGTGATCACCACAAGCTGGTTGGTCACGTCTTCCGGCCCGTCCAACTGCAGCAGGCGGCGCAGCGAAACCAGCGGCAGCAGCCGGTCGCGCAGCCGCAGCACCGGGGTTTCGTTGATGTATTCCACCGCATGGCCGACCGGTCCGCCGATGCGCACCAACTCCACCACGTTGATCTGGGGGATGGCGAAGCGCTCGCCGCCGCAATCGACGATCAGGGCGCTGGCGATCGCCAGGGTGAGCGGGATCTTCAAGGTGAAGGTGGTGCCGCGGCCCTCCGTGGTGGCCATCTCCACGGTGCCGCCGATCTTTTCGATGTTGGTGCGCACCACATCCATGCCGACGCCGCGGCCGGAAATGGTGCTGACCTCCCGCGAGGTGGAAAAGCCGGGGCGGAAGACGAATTGCAGGATCTGCTGCTCGGTCATCCCGGCCAGGTCGTCCTCGCCGGCAAGGCCGACGGCCAGCGCCTTGGCGCGGATGGCCTTCAGCGACAGGCCGCGGCCGTCGTCGGAAATCTGGATGATGACGTGGCCGCCCTCCTGGCTGGCGCGCAGGCGCACATGGCCGACTTCCGACTTGCCGGCGGCGCGCCGTTCGTCGGGCGGCTCGATGCCATGGTCGGCGGCGTTGCGCACCATGTGGGTGAGGGGATCGCGGATCAGCTCCAGCACCTGGCGGTCAAGTTCGGTGTCGTCGCCGGTCATCTCCAGGGCGATCACCTTGCGCAGCTCGTGGCCGAGATCGCGGATCAGCCGCGGCAGCTTGGTCCAGGCCTGGCCGATGGGCTGCATGCGCGTCTTCATCACGCGCTCCTGCAGCTCCGAGGTGATGTGGTTGAGGCGCTGCAGCGGATCGGCAAAGGCACTGTCGCGCTGGTGCCGCAGGATCTGCATCATCTGGTTGCGGGTCAGCACCAGCTCGCTGACCATGGTCATCAGGCTGTCCAGCAGATCCACGCTCACCCGCACGGTGGGCGGTGCCCCCGGCAGGTCGTGGGCGTCGCCATGGTCGTCGGCGTGCAGCAGCGGCGGCGGTGCCAGATCGCGCGCCTTGGCAGGGCGTGGCGGCGGGGGAGGCGGCGGCGGTGGCGGCGCTGCCTTGCGCGGCGGCGGGGGCGGGGCATCGAACACCGCACCCTTGGCCGGCACCGGCGTGAAGTCGATATCGGGGTCGTCGGCCGCCACTTCGCCGAGGTCGGTCACGTCGCCGAGGTCGGGCACGTCGCCGAGGTCGGGTTCCGCGGCCATGATCGGCTCGCCGTTGGCGCAGGCTGCCAGCATGGCCAGCAGGGCGCTGTCGTCGCCAGCGGGCTCGCTGCCGGAGGACGCCAGCTCGTCGAGGATCTCCTTCACGGTGTCGAGGCAGGTGAGCACCACGGTCACGGTGTCCGGGGTGACCGGCAACGCCCCGTCGCGCACCCGCCCCAGCACGTTCTCGCCGGCATGGGCCACCGCTTCCAGCCGCGGCAGGCCAAGGAAGCCGCACGTTCCCTTGATGGTGTGAACCAGGCGAAAGATGTTGCCCAGCAGGGCCGGGTCGTCGGGCGTCTGCTCCAAGCGCACCAGCTCGACGTCGAGAACCGCCAGATTCTCGCTCGTCTCGGTCAGGAACTCGCTCAGCAGATCATCCATTGAACGCGCGCGTCCTTCTGCCGGACGACGACGGGGCCGACACCCCATCGCGGCGACACCCAGGGTCCAAATTAACCCTGGCGGCAACCTCTTAACATCTTGTGAAGGCTAGCGATCCGGCGATCGGAAGGGTTGTGGCGCCGGCGCGATCACCGGTCAGCGCATCAGATCGACACGCAGGGTTCCGGGCGCGATCAGCTCGTGGCGCAGCGACAGGCCGGTGCGGACGCACCATTTGCCGAAGAAGTACGCATGGACATTGCGTGCCGTGGCGTCGTCCAGCGGCAGCTTGCCCGCCAAGGCCCGCGCCACGTCGTCGGAGAACCCGGCGTCGCGGCCTTCCGCCAGCATGATGATGGGCAGGTCCTCGCCGGGGCAGGTGAAGGTGAGCGTACCGCCCAGGTGCAGCGCGTCCTGGCCCACCAGCATCATGTTCAAGGCGGCGCGCGGCAGCCCGGCCTTCGGCGGCAGCCCCGTGGGGGTGATCTGCCACACCGGGGTGATCCGCGAATCGGTGAAATAGGCGGCCGACAGGTCGCGCACCGCCTCGAAGCGGATCGCCGGGTCGTCGCCGGCCCGCCCCAGGGCCATGCGGAACACCTGCAGGACGGCCGACGCACGGCGGCTGCTCTGGCCCATCAGGCCGAGCGCGTCGTCCATCATGTCGTCTCCGAGGTCCTCGATGAGCTCCAATCCGTTCTGGATGGCGCTCAACGGACTGATCAGATCATGACAGAGTCGTGAAGAGATCAATTCCGCTAGCCGCAAGTCGTCCATTGGGTCTTCCGTCCGAAAGTCTAGCCTCAAGTATACCGAAACGGATTTAAGAAACGGTTTCGATGCTTGGTGATTGCCGGCGCATTGGCGACTATGAATGTGGCATGAAACGGTTCCATGCTCCGCAATTGCGACAGCGGGCGACGTTTTCGAGCGGATTGCGCCGGGCCCGCCGCGCTAGCAGTGTGGTGGACACCGAGGCGTCAGCGAAGGTGTTACTCATGGACCATGGACTGGTTCCCGGCTGCTTTGTCATCCATCCCGGCCAGCCGGACTGGGGGATCGGGCAGGTGCAATCGGTGGTGGGCAGCAAGGTCACCGCCAACTTCCCCGAACAGGGCAAGGTGGTGATCAACATCGCCGTGGTGCCGCTGGAACTGGCCGAGGGCGAGACGGTCGACTGGTAGCCGCCGGGGCCGCACCCTGGGCGGCAGCGCCTGGCGGGCGCAGGGAGGAGACGAGCCGATGGATGGCGCACAGGCAGGCGGGCCGGCAGGGCAGCCCATGGGCCGCCGGGGACGCGAGGGAGGGCGCGAGGGGCGGGCCTTTCCCAAGGGCCGCCAGGTCGATCCCGCAGCCCTGGCGCTGGTGCGCGAGGTGCTGGGCGACCGCCCGCGCGACCGCGACCTGCTGATCGAACACCTCCACCTGTTGCAGGACGGCCAGGGCGCCTTGTTCCCGGCCCATCTGGCGGCACTCGCCCACGAAATGCGCCTCGCCTTTGCCGAGGTGTACGAGGTCGCCACCTTCTATGCCCATTTCGACGTCGTGGCCGAGGACGAGACCCCGCCGCCGGCGCTGACCATCCGGGTCTGTGATTCGCTGTCCTGCGAACTGGCCGGGGCGCAGGACCTGCGCGCGGCGCTGGAACGCGGGCTTGATC
>JAGQRL010000328.1 GCA_020425485.1 Rhodospirillaceae bacterium | reverse complement strand
ATGGCCACCACGCCCAGCGCCAGCGCCAGATCGCTGCGCCTGGTGATGATCTGGACAAGCGATTGCAGGCTGGGCAGGCGGCGTCCGCCTGCCGCGTCCTCCGCACCGTTGCTGGTGGCTTGATCGGTCATCCCGCGCGCCCTCGGCCCTCAGGGATCACAGATAGGCCCGTTCCGGCTCGCCCGGCATGGGCACCGCCACGCCTTCCTCGTGGTACTGCTTCAGCTTGTTCCTGAGCGTGCGGATGGAGATGCCGAGGATGTTGGCGGCATGGGTGCGGTTGCCGAGCGTGTGGTGCAGCGTATCGATGATCAGGTCGCGCTCCACATCGGCCACGGTGCGGCCCACCAACCCGGCGGTGCCGGCGACATCCTGACTGTCGAGGGCGGACACGGCGGCGGCCGCCCGGTTGGCCGCACCGGCGGCGGGACCGCCCAGCGTCGGGGCGGTATCCATCAGCATCACCGCATCGGGCTCGATCACGGGACCGGGAGACAGCACGACGGCACGGTGCAGCGTGTTTTCCAGCTCGCGCACATTGCCGCGCCAGGTGTGGGCGCGCAGCATCGCCAGGGTGTCGGGGTGCAGCGACTTGGTGCCGAGCCCGTTGGCGGCGGCGTAGCGCTGCATGAAGTGGAGCGCCAGCAGCTCGATATCCACCGGCCGTTCGCGCAAGGGCGGCAGCGCCAGCGTCATCACGTTGAGGCGGAAATACAGGTCCTCGCGGAAATTGCCGGCGCGCACCTCGTCTTCCAGGGCGCGGTTGGTGGTGGCGAGCACCCGCAGGTCGACCTTGACCGGACGCGAACCGCCGACGCGGTCGATCTCCTGCTCCTGGATGGCGCGCAGCAGCTTGGCCTGCAGGCGCGGCTCCATCTCCGTCACCTCGTCGAGCAGCAGGGTGCCGCCCGAGGCTTCCTCGAACTTGCCGATGCGCCGCGCAATGGCGCCGGTGAAGGCGCCCTTCTCGTGGCCGAACAGCTCGGATTCCAGCAGGTTTTCCGGGATGGCCGCGCAGTTGACGGAGATGAACGGGCGGTCCGACCGGCGGCTCTTGCGATGCAGGAAGCGGGCGAACAGCTCCTTGCCGGTGCCGCTTTCGCCGACGATCAGCACCGAGGCATCGGAACGCGCCACCTGTTCGGCCACCCGCATCAGGCGCTGCATGCCGGGATCCTGGGTGAGGATGGCGTGGCTTTCCTCCGCCACCGCTTCCAGGACGGCGGCGATCATTTCCGCATCCGGCGGCAGGGGCACGTATTCCTTGGCCCCGGCGTGGATGGCCCGCACCGCCGCCCGCGCATCGGAACCGATTCCGCAGGCCACCACCGGCACATGGATGCGTTCGGCCACCAGGGCGTCGCACAGGTCCTGCACCGCCAGTTTCACGTCCACCATCACCAGGTCGGCCCCGCGGCCGCCGCGCAGCGCGTTCAGGGCATCGGCGATGCTCGCCGCATGGGCCACCTTGGCGCCGCGGTCCATGGCGATCTTGCCGGCGGTGGTGATGTGACCGTCCAGGTCTCCGACAATGAGCAGGCGCATGGTCCAATTCCCTACTGTGCGCGCGGGCGCAGGCCGCGGCCGATTTGCCCCGGAACGGTTACGAACGGTCCGACTTGATGATCTCGGTCATGGTCACGCCCAGGCGGTCCTCCACGACGACGACCTCGCCGCGCGCCACCAGGCGGTTGTTCACGTAGATGTCGATGGCTTCGCCGACCTTGCGGTCCAGCTCCACCACCGCACCGCGGCCCAGCTTGAGGAGCTGGTTCACCTGCATGGTGCTCTTGCCCAGCACCGCGGAGATCTGCACGGGGATGTCGTAGATCGCCTCCAGCTCGCGGGCGACGTGCTGCATCTGTGCGGGGTCGTAGGACGGCTCGGGGCCGTTGGCTTCCAGGTCGTCGAGATCGAGGTTGTCGGTGGGCGTCATGGCGGGCTCCGCAACAAGGGATCAGGGCGTGCCGATGGTGGAGGCAAAGGGCGTGTCGGGGTCGGTGCCGGCGTCGCCATCGGTGTCGATGGCGCCACGGCCGGCGGCGGGCTCGGGATCGGTGGGGCCGCCGATCACCTCGGGGACCGCACCGGGATAGTCGAAGAAGCGGCCGATGGTGGCTTCCACCTCTTCCCACAGGCGCGACGACAGGCGTTCCGCCCCGCCGTCGGCCCAGTCGACCCGGCAGTCCGACGGCCCCATGGCGGGATCGGCCATGCAGACGATGGCGCCTTCGAAGCCGCTTTCGGCCACCAGCGTGTCGAGCCGCGCGCGCACCATGTCGAGCATCTCGTCGCTGACCCGGATCACCAGGCGCGGCTCGTCGATCATCTCCGCCAGGCAGTCGCGCACCACCGCTTCGATCTCCACCAGGCCGCGGCGGCGGGCCAGTTCCGGGAACAGCTTGCGGCCGACGGTGACGGCGATGCCCACGGCATGTTCCACGAGGTCGGCGTCGGACTGTTTCTGGGCCGTCACCAGGGCGCCCAGCGTGCCCGGGATCTGTTCGATCATGTCGGCCAGGTGCCGCTCGATGCCGTTCAGGGCTTCCGCCCGGCCGGCATCCTCGCCCTCGGCATAGCCGGCGGCGCGGGCGGCCTCCACGTCGTCCTCGGAGAAGTGGGGAAGCTCCGGCTCCGGCTGCACGACCGCCTTGGCGGCGGCTTCGGCGGCAGCACGCTCCGCTTCGCGCTTGCGGCGCGCCTCGGCCTCTTTGGCCCGGCGGATGTCCTCCGGGTCGAACGAGGTTTCGAAGAGGAACTTTTGCACGCTGCCAGACACCTTTCGCCGTCCTGCGTCCGCTTGCTCAGTAGATCAGCTCGTCGTCGCCCTTGCCCTCGGAGATCACGATCTCGCCGCGGGCGGCCAGGTCCTTGGCGAGCTGCACCATGTGCATCTGCGCCTCGTCCACGTCCTTCAGGCGCACCGGCCCCATGGCCGCCATTTCTTCCTTCAGCAGCTTGGAAGCGCGCTCGGCCATGTTGGAGAAGAACAGGTCCTTCAGCGTTTCCGAGGCGCCCTTCAGGGCGATGGTCAGCTTCGACTTGTCGACCGAGCGCATCAGCACCTGGGCCGCGGCGGCATCCAGGCGCGCCAGGTCCTCGAAGGTGAACATCAGCGCCTTGATCTTGTCGGCGCTGTCGCGGTTGCGCTCTTCCAGGGCGGCCAGGAACTTGTTCTCGGTCTGGCGGTCCAGGTTGTTGAAGATGTCGGCCATCAGCTCGTGGCTGTCGCGCCGCGCGGTGCGCGCCAGGTTGGTCATGAACTCGGTCCTCAGCGTGCGTTCGACGTCGTCGAGCACTTCCTTCTGGACGGCCTCCATGCGCAGCATGCGCATGATGACCTCCATGGCGAAGCTTTCCGGCAGCAGCGACAGCACGCGCGCGGCGTGCTCCGGGCGCACCTTGGAGAGCACCACGGCGACGGTCTGCGGGTATTCGTTCTTCAGGTAGTTGGCGAGCACCGCCTCGTTCACGTTGGCCAGCTTCTCCCACATGGTGCGGCCGGCCGGACCACGGATCTCCTCCATGATGTTGTCGACCTTGTCGCGCCCCATCACCTTCAGCAGCAGGCGCTCGGTGCTCTCGTAGCTGCCCACCAGCGAGCCGGAGGAGGAAAGCTGCTCGGCGAATTCCACACACAGGCGCTCCACCAGCGAGGAGCTGATGGTGCCGAGATTGGCCATGTGCTGGGAGATCTCCTTGATCTCCTCTTCGTCCATGTAGACGAACAGGTGGGAGGCGTGCTCCTCACCCAGGGAGAGCATCAGGATCGCCGCCTTCTCCGGGCCGGAGAGGGCGCGGTAGTCTTCGCGGATGCGTGTGGCAGCCATGGCTCAGCTCACGAACGGGCGGCCGGCGCGGCGGCCGGGCAGGGGATCGGGCAGGGGAAACCGCTGGGGGACAGATGGCGGCATTTGTCCTGGTACATCCGGTTATTTGTCCTGGTACATCCAGTTGCGGATGATGGAGACGGCCTCTTCGGGGTGGGCTTCCACGATCTCACCGATCTTCTTGATGGAGGACGCGC
>JAGQRL010000327.1:3922-12853 GCA_020425485.1 Rhodospirillaceae bacterium | reverse complement strand
CGTGGAGGTGGGCGACCGGGTGCGGGTGGAGGATCTGATCCGCGGCGTCATCGTCCATTCCGGCAACGATGCCTCGGTGGTGCTGGCCGAAGCCCTCGGCGGCACGGAGGAAGAGTTCGCCCGGCAGATGAACGAGCAGGCCGCGGAACTCGGCCTCTCCGCCAGCCATTTCGCCAACGCCACCGGCTGGCCGGACGACAACCACTATTCCACGGCGCGCGATCTGGCGCATTTGGCGCAGGCGCTGATCGAGGACTTCCCGCAGTACTACCACTACTTCTCCGAGGAGGAGTTCCAGTACGGCGTCGCCCCCTCGGGCGAGCCCATGGACCCGCAGCACAACCGCAACCCGCTGCTCGGCAACTTCGAAGGGGCGGACGGGCTGAAGACCGGCCACACCCAGGAAGCCGGCTACGGGATGATCGGCTCGGCCATCCGCGGCGACCAGCGGCTGATCGTGGTGATCTCCGGCTTGCCGACGGATACGGCGCGCGGCGAGGAAGCCTCGCGGTTGCTCGACTGGGGGTTCCGGGAGTTTCGCACCGTCTCCGTGTTCGACGCCGGCGAGGTGATCGACACCGCCCGGGTGTGGATGGGCACCGAAGGGCGGGTGCCGCTGGTGCTGGCCAACGACCTGACACTGACCCTGCGCAACGCTGACCTGGAGGGGCTGGAAGCCCGCGTGCGCATCGACGAGCCGGTGCCGGCCCCCATCGCCGCAGGCAGCCAGCCGGGCAATGCCGTGCTGGTGTTCACCGCACCCGACATGCCGACCCGCGAAGTGCCGCTGGTGGCGGCGATGGATGTGGGCGAAGCCGGGTTCTTCGGGCGCGTTGCCGGCGCCATGGAATACCTGCTCTATCGCTTCCTGTGACCGGAGCCCGAGCCGTCCCATGACACCCTCGCGCGGCCGCCTGATCACCTTTGAAGGCGGCGAAGGGGCGGGCAAGTCCACCCAGATCGCCCGCCTCGCCGCCGGCCTGCGCGCAAGCGGCCTGTCCGTGGTGGAAACCCGCGAGCCGGGCGGCACGGCAGGGGCGGAAGAAATCCGCCGCCTCCTCGTCACCGGCGATGCCGGGCGCTGGGATGCCGCCACCGAGCTGCTGCTGATCTGTGCCGCCAGGCGCGACCATGTGCGCCGGCTGATCGCCCCGGCGCTGGCCGCCGGCACCTGGGTGCTGTGCGATCGCTTTGCCGATTCCACCCTGGCCTATCAGGGGATCGCCGGCGGCCTGGGGGCGGCAGCCATCGCCTCGGCCAACGCGGTGGCGACCGATGGGCTGGCGCCCGACTTGACCCTGGTGCTGGACATCGACCCCTTAGCCGGGCTTGCCCGCGCCCACCAGGGCGGCGGCGAGGAAACCCGCTTCGAAACCTTCGACACCGGCTTCCACGCCGCGGTGCGCCAGGCCTTCCTCGATATCGCCCAGGCGGAACCGCAGCGCTGCGTGGTGGTGGATGCGGCCCAGCCGGCCGACGTGGTGGCCGCCGTCATCGCCGCCTCCGTGCGCCACCACCTGGGATCGGCATGAGCGAGGCGGCCCCGCTTCCCACCCCCCGTACCACCTTCCGGCTGATCGGCCACGAGGCGGCGGAACGCACCGTGCTGGCCGCCTTCGCGTCCGGCCGCATGCCCAATGCCTGGCTGATTTCCGGCCCCCGCGGCGTCGGCAAGGCAACGCTGGCCTTCCGCATCGCCCGCTTCCTGCTGGCCCATGGCGACGGCCCGCCCGGCCTGGTGCCGCCCGACGATCTGGCGGTCGACCCCCAGGCCCCGGCGGTGCGCCTGGTGAGCGCCTCCAGCCACCCCGACCTGCTGGTGATCGAGCGGCCCTATCTCAACGACCGCAACACCGAGACGGTGGACCTCAACATCACCCAGGCGCGGCGCATCGCCCCCTTCCTGCGCATGCGGCCGGCCGAAGGCGCCTGGCGGGTGGTGATCGTCGACAGCGCCGATGCGCTCAACGCCAACAGCGCCAACGCCATCCTGAAGATCGTGGAGGAGCCGCCGGACCGCAGCGTCGTGCTGCTGCTGGCGGAAAAGCCGGGAGCACTGCTGCCCACCATCCGCTCGCGCTGCCGCCGGCTCGACCTGCTGGCGATGGACGAGGTGGAGCTGGCGCAGCTTCTGGTGGCCGACGAGCCGGGGCTGCCTGGCCAGGATGCGGCAGCGCTCGCTCGGCTCGCCAGCGGCTGCCTGGGCCGCGCGCTGATGCTCCAGCAGATCGGCGGCCCGGCGCTGGATGCCGCGGTGGCCCGCCTGCTGGACGGTCTGCCGAACCTCGACCTGGTGGCGGTGCACGAGCTGGCTGGTGCCATCGCCGCCAAGGGAGCCGAAGACCGCTTCGACCTGCTGGCCACCATTCTGGATGCCCGGCTGGGCGACCGTGCCCGCGCGGCCGCACTCGCCGGCCGGCCGGACGGCCTTGAACGCTGGGTGACGCTGTGGGAGAAGTCCCGCAGCCTGTTCGCCCAGGCGGTCGCGGCGAACCTGGACCGCCGGCAGGTGATCCTCCAAGTCTTTGGGGAGATCCGCGCGGCCAGCCGGCCCTGAGACGCGGCCAAGCTGCTTTCCCGGCCCGGCACTGGCGGCCGGGTTTCCAAGGACCTCCGAGATGGCCGATCAACCGCGCTACTACGTCACCACACCGATCTACTACGTCAACGACCGGCCCCATATCGGCCACGCCTATACGACGCTGGCGTGCGATGTGCTGGCGCGCTTCAAGCGGCTGGACGGCATCAACACCCACTTCCTGACGGGGACGGACGAGCACGGCCAGAAGGTGCAGAAGTCAGCCTCCGATGCCGGCGAGGACCCCAAGGCGTTCACCGACCGGGTGAGCCAGAATTTCCGCGATCTCGCCGTCAGCCTGAACTTCACCAACGACGACTTCATCCGCACCACGGAGGAGCGGCACACCCGCTCCTGCCAGGAGCTGTGGCGCCGCATCGCCGCCAATGGCGACATCTATCTGGGCAGCTATTCCGGCTGGTACTCGGTGCGCGACGAAGCCTTCTACGGCGAGGACGAGCTGCGCGTGGACAACGGCAAGCGCATCGCCCCCACCGGGGCGGAGTGCGAGTGGGTGGAGGAGCCCAGCTACTTCTTCCGCCTGTCCGCCTGGGGCGACCGGCTGCTGGAGTACTACGAGGCCAACCCGGACTTCATCCTGCCGCCGGCCCGCCGCAACGAGGTGGTGAGCTTCGTGAAGTCGGGCCTGCGCGACCTCTCGGTCAGCCGCACCACCTTCGACTGGGGGGTGCCGGTGCCGGGGGACGACGCGCATGTGATGTATGTGTGGCTCGATGCGCTGACCAACTACATCACCGCCCTCGGCTTCCCCGACGAAGCCGACCCGCTGATGACCACCTTCTGGCCCGCCGACCTGCACATGGTGGGCAAGGACATCCTGCGCTTCCACGCCATCTACTGGCCGGCCTTCCTGATGAGTGCCGGCTTGGCGCCGCCGCGCCGGGTGTTCGCCCATGGCTGGTGGACCAACGAAGGCCAGAAGATCTCAAAGTCGCTGGGCAACGTCATCGACCCGCTGGCGCTGGTGGAGCGCTACGGGCTCGACCAGACCCGCTATTTCCTGCTGCGCGAGGTGCCGTTCGGCAACGATGGCGACTTCTCCCACCGCGCCATGGTGGGCCGCATCAACAGCGATCTCGCCAACGATCTGGGCAACCTGGCCCAGCGCGTGCTGTCGATGATCGCCAAGAATTGCGCCGCCCAGGTGCCCCAGCCGGGCGACCTGACCGATGCCGACCTGGCACTGCAGGTGGCTGCCCAGGCGCTGCTGCCGGCGGTGCGGGTCGACATGTCCGTGCAGGCCTTCCACATCGCGCTGGAGCGCATCTGGAACGTGATCAGCCAGGCCAACCGCTATGTCGACGAGCAGGCGCCATGGGCCTTGCGCAAGACCGACCCGGCGCGCATGGCCACGGTGCTGTACGTGCTGGCCGATGCGGTGCGCCATGTGGCCATCCTGGCCCAGCCGGTGATGCCCGATGCCATGGCGCGGCTGCTCGACCAGCTCGGCGTGGCGGAAGATGCGCGCAGCTTCGCCGCCCTGGCGGACGGAGTGGCGCTGGTGCCCGGCACGCCGCTGCCCAAGCCCCAGGGCGTGTTTCCCCGCTATGTGGACCCGGAGGACGGGGCGGAGGCGACGTGATGGCCTTGGCGACGGACGCGATTGCCGCCCCCGGCGGGGCGATGCTGGTGGACAGCCATTGCCACCTGGACTTCCCCGACTTCGCCGACGAGCTGGCCGACGTGGTGGCCCGCGCCCACGGAGCGGGCATCGGCCAGATGCTCACCATCTGCACCAAGCTGGCCAAGGTGCCGGCCAACCTGGCGCTGGTGGAGCGGTTCGAGCGGGTGCACCTGGCCGTCGGCGTCCACCCCCATGAGGCGGACGACGAAGGCGACGTGACGGTCGACCGGCTGGTGGAGATCGCCCGCCATCCCAAGGTGGTGGGCATCGGCGAAACCGGGCTCGACTACTTCTACACCCACTCCACGCCGGACCATCAGGCGGCCAGCTTCCGCACCCATATCCGTGCCGCCAAGGCGCTGGGGCTGCCGGTGATCGTGCACACCCGCGATGCGGAAGCCGATACGCTGGCCATCCTGCGCGAGGAAGCGGCCGGCGCGCCGCTTGCCGGCATCATCCACTGCTTCAGCGGCACCCCGGCGCTGGCCGAGGGTGCCTTGGAGCTGGGCATGCACATCTCGTTCTCCGGCATCGTCACCTTCAAGGCGGCCGAAGCGCTGCGCCAGGTGGTGCCGATGGTGCCGGCCGACCGGCTGCTGGTGGAAACCGATTCCCCCTACCTGGCGCCCGTGCCCAAGCGCGGCAAACGCAACGAGCCGGCCTTCGTGGCCCACACCGCGGCCCGCGTGGCGGAGCTGCGCGGCCTGCCGGTGGGCGAGCTGGCGGCCCAGACCACGCGGAACTTCTACGCGCTGTTCTCCAAGATCCCAGTACCGGCGCAACTGAGCCAAGAGGCGGCATGCGCGTAACCATGCTCGGCTGCGGCGGCTCCATGGGGGTGCCGCTGATCGGCAACGACTGGGGGAACTGCGACCCGACGGACCCGCGCAACCGCCGCCGCCGCTGCTCCATCCTGGTGGAAACGGCGCGCACACGGGTGCTGGTGGACACCTCGCCCGACCTGCGCGAACAGCTTCTGGAAACCGGCACCGATACGCTGGACGCGGTGCTCTACACCCACGCCCATGCCGACCACACCGGCGGGCTGGACGACCTGCGGCCGCTGATGTTCCGCAACCACAACCCGCTGCCCGCCTACATGGATGCGGCCACCCAGGACTCGCTGGAAACCCGCTTCGGCTACGCGCTCTCCTCGGTGGATGTGGACCGCTCCTTCTACCGGCCGATCATCGAGCCGCGGCGACTGAACGGCCCTTTGCGCATCGGCGATCTGGAGATCGTGCCCTTCGTGCAGGACCACGGCCCCATCGAAAGCATGGGGTTCCGCTTCGGCCCCTTCGGCTATTCCACCGATGTGGTGGCCCTGTCCGACGACGCCTTTGCCATCCTGGAGGGGGTGGACACCTGGGTGGTGGACGTGACGCGGGAACGCCCGCACATCAGCCACGCCCACCTGGACCTGGCGCTGCAATGGGTGGAGCGCCTCAAGCCCCGCCGCACCATCCTCACCCACATGAACCACACGCTGGACTACGCCACCCTCGCCGCCAAACTCCCCCCCGGCGTGGAACCGGGCCAAGACGGACTGGTGATGGAGTTTTAGGAGGTATATGAATTTTCGCTGACAGCGAAAATTACCGCCTTGAATCCGCCATAGGCATCACCAGTTCTGAGGCAGTCGGTTAGGGAAGCTAGTCGTCATTTTTTGGATCGGCCACAGCTGATCCGCGGGAGGGGTTTCCTCCTACTGCTTTTGGGCCGCAGGACCGCCCTCGGGCTTGAGGACGGAACGGGACCGAAGCGAGACCCGGCGACGACGTCCGGGTCTCGGGTACTTGGGTGAGTCTGCCATCTTCCCGGCCTTCCGTTGTTGACGACCCATTCGCAATTCCGCGAGTGGGCAACGGAAGGAGATGTGGAATGCATCTTAGATCCGACCGATGGCGGAAGTGGTTGAAAAGTGAGGTTGGTCTGCCCACGTGGTTCCGCCGACCTTGCCTGCTAAAGATCGTACTGGTCACTGCCGTTATTCTGTTCCGCCTTTGGCGAGCATGGAGATGGTTAGTTCGGTTGATTGATGGATAGATCACTAACCCAATGTGCGCAACTATAGAGGGCGGCATGCTTTCTGAGGTTCTGAGATACATTCGAATATTCCACGGCCTAAGCCAGATCGAGATGGCACAGAGACTTGGGATATCGAATTCTTATCTATCCGAACTTGAAAACAACAAGAAGACCCCTTCCCTGGAAATTGTCAAGATTTACTCTGATGAGTTTAACATTCAACCATCTACTATTCTATTTTTCTCAGAATCCATCCACAATATGACACTCGAACCTCTTGAAACGAAGAACTTGAGAATCAATATCGGAAAGAACGCATTAAAATTGCTGAAGTTTATAAATGACAACACAACACGTAAGAGCAAAAATGAAGACACACGATCTAAGAGATAGCCCGCTATACAAGGTAAGGTCTCGAAAGAGACTTGCAAATATCTTATTCACCATAGAGTCATCGCTCATTCTCCTTGCGAGATCAGAAAGCAACTACCATTCTTTTCAGAAGAAGAAAAAAGATGGGAGTCCACGCACTATTGACGCTCCAAACCCAGGTCTGAAGCGAATCCAATCGCGCATTGCTGATCTTCTACAAAGAATTACGCCGCCAGACTTTCTCATGTCGCCAGTGCGCGGTCGATCGTACGTTCACAATGCCAATCATCACCTATGCAGCAATTCCTTTCACTGCATAGATCTCGAAAACTATTTTCCAAGATGCATGGAGACCAATGTCAAATTGTTCTTCAGAGACACAATGAAATGCTCACCAGATGTAGCTTACCTTCTTGGTCGACTGACTTGCAAGGATGGACATCTTCCTCAGGGGAGTCCATGCAGTCTGATTTTGGCATACTTCTCAAACTCAGGAATGTGGGAAGAAGTGGGTAGATTGGTCGCGGAATCTGACTGCACATTCAGTGTGTACGCAGATGACTTAACTATCTCAGGAGAACGTGTCCCAAAGAGCTTAGTCTGGGAAATCACTAAGGTCATTTTCCGAAATAACCATAGGGTCCAGCGCAAAAAAGTGCGTCGCAGGACGAATGGGATTGCAGAGATCACTGGTGTTGTTGTGAGAAATGGTCGGCTTGTGCCTCCGAATCGGCAACATCAAGCATTGGACATGGCGAGGAAGGATCTTAACTGCGCCGATAACTCAGAGATACGGAAAAAAATTGAGAGATCTATTCAGGGACGACTGGCTCAGATTCAACAGATCGAGAACCATAATGCGAATAGCCAAACAGATGACACCTCGCACTAACTAAATTAGGAAGCAGTCACGCGCGATTCTGCAGATGGTGCGACTGCTGGCCAAGTCGGGTACCAGGGCGGGATTGGGTCGTCTCAAATTCCGCCGAAATTCTCTTACTCGTTGAGTTCGATTTCTCGCGGGACGAGGCGTGTGATTTTGCCAGGCCAAATGTTGGGCAGAGCTGCCGTTGAATTGGGCTCCCCCCTCCTCCCCCCCTCACACAAACCCGAAATGAATCCCCAGGGCTATCATGTCGTGGGCGTTGATGATGGAGTCGCGCTTGATGTGCTCGTCCTTCAGCTTGGGGATGAAGAACTGCCAGGCTTCCAGCACGCCGATATCGTCCGGCAGCACGGCCGGCTGCGCGCCCTGGCTGCCGCCGCGGCTGACCCAGGTTTCCTTGGTCATCCGCTTGTTGCCTTCGTCGGACCATTTCTTCTGGGCGGCGAAGGTGCCCCAGAAGGCGCTGATCTTCACCTTGGTGACGACCTCCACGTAGTTGTCGAGGTCGTTCCAGTCGATGCACACCGCCGACATGTAGCGGACCATCGAACTCATATCGATCTTGTTGAGCTTGGCCTGCTCGTAGCGGCCGAGCGCGCCCTCACAGTCCTCCCGGTAGGGCATCACCGGCGACCACCAGGGCGTGACCCCGTATGTGGGATGCTGCGGCGCCTCACCCTTGGTGAGCTTGAACAGCCGGAAGCCGACCGGCAGTTCCACCACCCGCACGGTGCCCGCCCCGAAGGCGGTGATGTCGCTGTCACGCAGGCCCAGGCGACCGCCGGCCTTGAAGTCATCCATGGTCAGATTGGTGACGTTCTCGCCCACGCCGGTTCCTCCGTTGCGCCTTGAGCCGCGATCATGCGGATCATGAGTTCGAGCCATGCTGCGGATGTCTCTGCCGCCGCAGTGACAGCGATCACTTACCCGGCGGCGTTCCACAGATCGCAGATGGTGGCGGCAGCCGCGCCGGATCGCAAGCGATCCTTTTGTTGCGGCAGAGTTGTCAACCGACCTTCCCGAATATGTCGCGCCTCGCGATAGTGGCAATGCTGCACGGGAGAGTTTCCAGGTGAGCTGAAAGCATCGGCTTCTTCATCGATGACTGGCGAATTTCTTAATAACGGGAAAATTGGTTACATCCGGCCAGGCCGGCGGGGGCGTGGGATCGCAACAATGACTATTGCGAGAATCGGACGACAGGCAGGGCTGTTGCCCACAGCGCCGCGAGAAACGTTAAAGCTCCGGCCCAGCCGCTCACCGGTCGCCGCTCATCGGTTGAGGTACAGCGTCCCGTCCTCGGGCCAGGCGCGTCTTCCGGCTTGCCGATGCGCCTGGCCGGAGCGTGACGATGACGGGGGAGCCTCATCAGGGCCTCACCATCACCTTGATGGACTGGCGCTGGTTCATGGCGCGATAGCC
>JAGQRL010000327.1:0-3761 GCA_020425485.1 Rhodospirillaceae bacterium | reverse complement strand
GGAACGCCGACGCGGCCGATGGCGCCGCCGGGCCGGGCAATGCCCACCGAGGTGTCCATCGCCTGATCGGTGCCGACGCATTCCAGCACGGAGTGGACGCCGAGCCCGCCCGTCAGGTCGAGGACGCGGGCAATCCCCTCCTCGCCGCGCTCGACAACGATGTCGGTGGCGCCGAACTGCCGCGCCAAGGCGATGCGATCGGCGTGCCGGCCCATCAGGATGATCTGCTCGGCCCCCAGGCGCTTGGCGGCGATAACGCCGCACAGGCCAACGGCACCGTCGCCGATCACCGCTGCCGCCTTGCCCGGGGCGACGCGGGCCACCACGGCGGCGTGATGCCCCGTGCCCATCACGTCCGACAGGGTCAGCAAGGATGCCATCAGCGGGTCTTCCGGGCCGACGGGCAGGGCGAACAGGGTACCGTCCGCCTGCGGGATGCGCAGAGCCTCGGCCTGGGCCCCTTCCATGCCGCCATTGCCGAAGAACCCGCCGTGCAGGCAGGCGGTGTGCAGGTGCTCGTGGCAGAACACGCAGGTGCCGTCGGAGAACGCAAACGGCATCACCACCAGATCGCCCGTCTTCAGCGTGTGCACCTCCGGGCCGATGTCTTCGACGATGCCGATGGCCTCGTGGCCCATGCGCTGCGCCGGCTCGCCATCCGCCATCAGGTTGTAGGGCCACAGGTCGCTGCCGCAGACACACGCGCGGGTCACGCGCACGATCGCGTCGGTCGGCTCCTGAATCCGTGAGTCCGGCACGTTCTCGATGCGGACGTCGCCGGGACCATGCATGACTGTTGCGCGCATAAATCTATCCTTTTCAATGTGTTCGGAGCCTGGCTGCGCCCGGCTACCCGCGGTATTGCCGATCGGTGACCGGCTCCATCCAGTCCACCACCTTGCCGTCCAGCACCTCCTGGATGGCGATATGGGTCATCGCCGTTTCGGCAGACGCGCCATGCCAGTGCTTTTCCCCCGGCGGGAACCACACGACATCGCCGGGGCGGATGTCCTCGACCGGGCCGCCCCAGCGCTGGACCCGGCCCACGCCGGCGGAAACGATCAGGGTTTGGCCGAGGGGATGGGTGTGCCAGGCCGTGCGGGCGCCCGGCTCGAAGGTCACGCTTGCGCCTTGCACACGCTCCGGCGCGAAGGGGTTGAACAGCGGGTCAATGCGCACCGTTCCGGTGAACCAGTCGCTCGGCCCCATGGCCGAGGGCGTAGCGCCCGCGCGTGCGATCTCCATCGTCCATTCCTTCCCATGGTCCCCGGCGGACCTGTCGGCGCCGGGGGTCGATGCTGAAAGCGAATCTGGGTCCGCGCGGCCCTCGCCATTAGGGGGTGGAGACTGCATGGACTTGTGAGTAGGATTCACAAATGCCCCAGAACCTGAGCGACCTGCAGGCGTTTCTCGCGGTGGCGCGGGAGAACAGCTTCACCAAGGCTGCCGCCAAGCTGGGCGTTACCCCGTCCGCCCTCAGCCACACCATCAAGGGGCTGGAAGAACGGCTCGGCCTGCGGCTGCTGTCGCGCACCACGCGCAGCGTGGCGCCCACGGCCGCGGGGCTGCGGCTGGCGCAATCCATCGGTCCGCATTTCGAGGAAATCGACGCTGAAATCGCGGCCCTGAGGGAGCTGCGGGACAAGCCCGCCGGAACCATCCGCATCACCTGCATCGACTACGTGATCGAATCGATCTTCCGGCCCAAGCTGCCCGCCTTCCTGCGCAACTACCCCGACATCAAGGTGGAACTGGCCATCGACTACGGCCTGACCAACATCGTCGAGCAGCGGTTCGATGCCGGCGTGCGCATCGGCGAGTCGATCAGCAAGGACATGATCGCGGTGCGCATCGGGCCGGACTGGCGGTTTTCGGTGGTGGCGGCGCCGGCCTATTTCGCGCAGCACTCACCACCGGCAACGCCGCAGGACCTGACCAGCCATCGCTGCATCAACCACCGGCTGACGACGGCCGGCAGCCTCTATGCCTGGGAGTTCGAAAAGGACGGCCGCGAACTCAACGTCCGCGTCGACGGCCAGGTCACCTTCAACAGCGTGATCCCCGCGCTGCACGCCGCGGTGGACGGCCTGGGCCTGGCCTATGTGCCCGAAGAGCTGACCAAGCCCTATCTGGAGGACGGGCGCCTGCGCGAAGTGCTCGCCGACTGGTGCCCGACGCTGCAGGGCTATCACCTCTACTATCCCAACCGGCGCCAAGCCCTGCCGGCATTTTCGTTGCTGGTGGACGCACTGAGGCACCGTGCGTAATCACCGGCGGTCGGCGCCGGGGCATCGCAGTGGCGCGTGCGCTCACCGGTCGAGGTGCAGCGACACGTCCATCACGCCGGGATCCGCCGAGGGAACCACCTTGAAGCCGATACGCTCGGCCAGGCCGCGCATGGCGAGGTTGTCGCTCAGCACCTGGCCGCGCAGTTCCGCCAGCCCCCGGCGGCGGGCGTAGCGCACCATCTTTTCCATCAGGATCCGCCCCAGCCCTTTGCCCTTCAGGTCGCTGCGCACCAGGATGGCGAACTCGCCCAGATCGTTGTTGGGGTCGGCGATGGTGCGCACCACGCCCAGGGTTTCGCGCTGCCCCAGATCGCCCGGCGCGCTGGCGATGAACGCCATTTCCCGGTCGTAGTCGATCTGGGTGAAGCGCGCCAAATCGGTGTGGGCGAACTGGCGGATCTGGGTGAAGAAGCGGAAGCGGATGTCGTCGGGCGAGATGCGCTCCAGCAGGTGGCGGTGTTCGGGCTCGTCCTCGGGGCGGATGGGGCGCAGCACCACCGGCCGGCCGCCCAGCATCACCCGCTCCTCAAGCTCCTTGGGGTAGGGCTTGATGGCCAGGTGGCTGCCGCTGGCACCGGCGGTTTCCGCCACCGTCATGCTGGCGCTGATGGCCAGCACGCCGCGGCCGTCGGCCAGCAGCGGGTTGATCTCCACCCGGTGCACGGCGGGAATGTCGGCCATCAGATAGGCCAGCTTCACCAAGGTGAGCTGGACATCGGCCACATAGGCCGGCTCGCGCCCATGGAAGCCGCCGAGCAGCCGGGCAACGCGGGTGCGGCCGATCAGCTCCGCCGCCAGCGCCATGTTCAGCGGCGGCAGGGCAATCGCCCAGTCGGCGATCAGGTCGGACTCCGCACCGCCATGGCCGAACTGGATGACCGGGCCGAAGATCGGATCGGTGAAGGCCCCGGCGCTCAGCTCGATGGCATCGGGCCGGCGGATCATCTCGCGCACATGGAAGCCTTCCACCTGGGCATGCGGATTGAGGTCGCGCAGCCGGCGGATCATCGCTTCGGCGGCGTGGCGCACCTCGTCCACCGATCCCAGGTCCAGCGCCACGTCGCTGCCATCGGCACCGAGCCCGGGCGTGGCGGACAGCAGCTTCAGGGCAATCGGGAACCCCAGCGCTTCGCCCAGGCGGGCGGCATCGTCCGGCGTTTTGGCGGTCAGCGTATCGACCATCGGGATGGCGTAGGAGCGGAAGACCTGGGTGACCTCGCGGATGGTCAGCCGGTCGCGCCCCTGGGCAAGGGCGCCGCGCACGATGGCGCTGGCATGATCGGTATCGGGCACGAAGCCATCGGCCACCGAACTCGGCGTCTGGATCAGCGTTTCCTGGTTCTTCCAGTAGTTGGTCACGTGGGTGACCGCGCGGATCGCATCTTCCGGCGAGTCGTAGGTGGGGATGTTGGCGTCCGCCAGGATCTTGCGGGTGGGGCCGGCCCGATCGCGCCCCAGCCAGCAGGCGAACGC
>JAGQRL010000326.1 GCA_020425485.1 Rhodospirillaceae bacterium | reverse complement strand
TGTTGATGAGGATATCGAGCCCGCCCAACTGCACCCGTGCCGCTTCAATCAAGGCGGTGCGGCCGGCCGCATCGGTAACGTCGGCAACCGCGACGTGCACCGTTGCCCCGCCGCCGCGCAGCCGGTCTGCCGCTTGCGCAAGCGGCGCGCCACGCCGGCCGGCAATCAGCAGCTCCGCACCCTTGGCCGCCAGGGCATCGGCCAGCGCCAGGCCAATGCCCGTGCCGCCACCGGTGATCAGGATCTTCTTGCCGTGGAGGTTCATGGTCTCGCTCCCCAACACATACGTCATGGAAACAGGTGGATGGCCTGGCCGCGCAGGCGGCCGATCCGCATGACGGCGAACCGGCAGCGGGCCGCTCGCCACCAGGGCGGGCGGCCCTGCCGGCGGATCAGACGGCCCCCATCCCGCCATCCACCGAAAACTCGGCCCCGGCGACGTAGCTGCTTTCGTCGGAGCCCAGGAACAGCGCGACGTTGGCCACCTCCTCCGGCCGGCCCATGCGGCCCAGCGGGACATTGGCGGAGAAGATCTCGCGCAGCTTCGCCACCTCTTCGGGCGTTCCCTGGGAGTCGATCATCGGCGTTTCGATCGGGCCGGGGCTGATGACGTTGGTGCGGATGCCGCGGCCCTTCAGCTCCATCGTCCAGGTGCGGGCGTAGGAGCGCACCGCCGCCTTGGTGGCGCCGTAGGCCGAATAGGCCGGCAAGCCCATGAAGGCGGCAACCGAGCTGAACAGGATGATGGAGCCGTTGTCGCGCATCACCGGCAGCCCCTTCTGCACCAGGAACAGCAGGCCGCGCGTGTTCAGATTGAACATCTTGTCGAAGTTGGCTTCGGTGACCTTGCCGATGGGCTCCAGCACGACGACGCCGGCGGCGGCGACGAGCACATCGAACGTGCCTTTGATGCGCGCCACTTCGGCGTACAGTCGGTCGATATCGTCCAGGTTGGTCACGTCGCCGCGCACGGCGGTGACGTTGCTGCCGATCTCCGCCACCGCCTTGTCCAGTTCCTCCTGGCGGCGGCCGAAGATGAAGACGTAGGCACCTTCTTCGACATAGCGCTTGGCGGTGGCGAGACCGATGCCGCTGTTGCCCCCGGTAATGACGGCGACCTTGTTCTGCAGTCGGGACATGGTGGGAACCTCCTCTGGGGCCACGATTGGCCTGCCCCACCGACCTAACGCCCGCGGCACCCCGGCGGCAGACTGCTCCGAGCCATAGAATTCATTCTTATGGGGAATGAATGTGCGGGTATGCGCACGCCGCAGCGGCCCCCTCGCCCTTGCGGATCTGAGGGGTTCGGTCGCGCGGCGACCTTGGGGAACCGTTGGGGTCCGGTGGGCCATGCCGGTCGGGAATGATCCCTAGTCCGCTGCCCGGCGTTCCGATCTCCCGGGCGCTGGACAGATCCTGGGCACCACCAACCCAGGAAGGAGACCCTCCCATGTCGCTGCAAGCCAAGCTCGACGCCTTCAAGGCCGAATTCGAGGCCGGCAAGCCCCCCTACAACGTGCCGCCGAGCGTCATCGAAACCATGCACCGCGCCACCGCCGAGTTGCAGGCGACCGGCCAGGCGGATCGCGCCAAGACGGTGGGCGACACGGCCCCCGCGTTCACCCTGAACGACCCCGACGGCAACCCCGTCTCGTCGGCCGAGCTGCTGAAGCAGGGGCCGCTCGTCGTCAGCTTCTATCGCGGCGTCTGGTGCCCGTACTGCAACATGGAGCTGCAGGCCTTGCAGGCAGCCCTGCCGGCGTTCCAGGCCCGCGGCGCCACCCTCGTCGCCATCTCGCCGCAGACCGCCCCCAACAGCCGCAAGTCGGTGCGCCAGAACAGCCTCGGCTTCTCCATCCTGTCGGACACCGGCAACGACGTGGCGGCGGCGTTCGGCCTGCGCTTTGCGATGCCGGACTACCTGGTGGACCTCTACAAGGGGCTGAAGAACGACCTGCCCAGCTTCAACGGCGATCCGAGCTGGACGCTGCCGATGCCGGCCCGCTACGTGATCGGCCAGGACGGCACGATCCTCTATGCCGAAGTGAACCCGGACTACACCCGGCGGCCGGAACCCGAAGACATGCTGCCGGTGCTCGACCGCGCGGCCCTGGTCAACGCCTGAGCCGGCCGGCGGCTGCCCGCACATTCCGGGCCGCGCTCCCGCCGGGGCGCGGCCCTCCCCGCGGCGGTCACTGTGCGTGCGGCTGATCGGGTGCTTCCGCCTCTGGCCGCCCGCCCAGGATCTCCTCCACGAAGCGGATGAAGGCGCGCACCTTGGTGGTGGCCGAGCGGCCGGCGGGGAACACCGCCCACAGGTCGAGCCGCGGCAGCTCCCAATCGTTCAGCACCGTGCGGACCGTGCCATCCGCCAGTTCCGGCGCGAACATCCATTCTGACGCGACGGCCAGGCCGGCATGGGCCAGCACCGCCGCCCGCACCCCTTCCGCCGCCGTGACCCTGAGGCGCCCCTGCACGGTGACCGACAGCTCGGCATCCGCACGGCGGAAGGTCCACACGGCACCGCCGCCCCGCTGGGCGTAGATGACGGCATCGTGCGCCAGCAGGTCGCCCGGCGTCGCCGGCACGCCGCGCCGTGCGAAATAGGCTTCCGTTCCGAGCACCGAAATGCGGCTGCTGGCCACCTTGCGCGCGACCAGTGCCGAATCCGCCAGCCGCCCCATGCGCAGGGCGACATCGATGCCCTCGTGCACCAGGTCGACGTTGCGGTCATCCAGCACGACCTCGATTTCCAGCTCCGGGTGCTGCGCCAGGAACGCCGGCAGGTGCGGCATCACGTGGATCCGCGCAAAGGTGACGGCGGCACAGATGCGCAGCTTGCCCGACAGGCCAGCCCCGGCACCGCGGGCGGCCAGATCCGCTTCATCCGCCTCCTCGATCGAGCGGCGGGCGCGTTCATAGAAGCTCAGCCCGGCCTCCGTCGGTGTCAGGCCGCGGGTCGAGCGCAGCAGCAGCTTCACGCCCAACCGGTTTTCAAGCTGCGCCACGGTCTTCGAAACCGCCGGCTGGCCCACGTTCAGGCTCTTCCCCGCTGCGGAAAAGGAACCGGACTCAACGACCCGGACGAACGTCTCCATCGCCGCCATGCGGTCCATTCTTCATGCCTCTCGGGAATGAGCAATATAGCTAGCGCCAGAGTGCCCTGCGCCTTCAGGAATGGCCATTGTTTTCGCGGAAGAGAGGCTGAAGACCGCGGAGACGATGATGAGCAGACGACGACGCGGCGACCGGACCGGCAGCGCCGGCGGCCTTTGGGAACGCCAGGGCCTGGCGGGCGATGTCCGCTCGGGGCGCACGCTGAGGGCGGGCGACCGCGCCCCGAGGTTCCGCCTCGTCGATGAAGCGCAGCAGCCGGTCACGCTCACCGACGAGTTGCAGCACGGACCGGTGGTCCTGTCCTTCCTGGCCGGCGATGGTGCTGCCCAGGCGATCGGCAGGCTCGCCCAGTGGGCAGGCAGGATTGCCGAGGCCGGCGGCTCCCTGTTCGCCGTGTTGCCCGATGTGCCGGCAAGCGCGCCCGATGCGCCGGAGATGCGGGTGCTCCACGACGCGGGATCGCGCGTCGCCGGGGCCTATGGCCTGCGCCCGCCCGAGACGGGGGGGCCGGCCAACCCACCGGGTCATCCCGAGGCGGGCCTTCCCGCAACCTTCGTCATCGACCGGCAGGCGCACATCGCGCTGTCGCTGACCCATGCCTCGGTCACCGACGAGGTCGTCGCCGAAACCGTGCTGACCGCCGTTGCCGCCCTCGGGCGATGCCAGACCCCGTGAGCCGGCCCGGCCCCCCTCACTCCACGGCGCGCAGCCGGATCTGGCGGCCGGGCGACAGGTGGTTTGCGGCGGCAACGATGGCGTCGGCGTCGATGCCGAAATGGCGATAGAGGTCGGCCACGGTTCCGGTCTGGCCGAAATGCTCCACGCCGAGCGGCACGGTGCGGTGGCCGGCGACCGCCCCCAGCCAGGCCAGCGTCGCCGGATGCCCGTCGATCACCGTGATCAGCGTGCAATGCGATGGCAGGCGGGCCATCAGCCGCTCGATGTGGCTTTCGGCGAAGGCATGGCCGCGCGCCCTGGCGCGCCGTGCCGCCGTCCAGCCGGCGTTGAGCCGGTCGGCGGAGGTGACGGCCAGCACGCCGATATCGCGGCGGTCGTTGCCGATGCGGCCGGCTGCCTCGATCGCCTCGGGTGCAACGCACCCCTGATAGGCGATCACCACTTCGGCGTTCGGCCCCGGTTCGCGCAGCCAGTAGGCGCCGTCGACGACGCGCTCGGCGAACGCCCCGTCGCGGCGCGAGCGCATCTGCTCCACCGGCCGCGTCGACAGGCGGAGGTAGACCGACCCGCCGGTCTCGTCGCGCAGCCAGGTGCGTTCCGACGGATCGCCTTCGCCGCTGCGCTGCATGTAGTCGAACGACCAGTCCAGGATCACCGACAGCTCGTCGAGGAAGGCGGGCTCGAAGGCGGCCAGGCCGTCCTGGCTCATGCCGATCAGCGGTGCGCCGATCGACTGGTGGGCACCGCCCTCCGGCGCCAGCGTGATGCCCGACGGCGTGCCGGCGATGAGGAAGCGCGCATCCTGGTAGCAGGCGTAGTTGAGCGCATCGAGCCCGCGGGCGATGAACGGATCGTAGACGGTGCCGACGGGCAGCAGGCGCTCGCCGAACAGCGAATGGCTGAGGCCGGCGGCGCCCAGCAGCAGGAACAGGTTCATCTCCGCGATGCCCAGTTCGATGTGCTGGCCGTGCGGCGAGAAGGCCCATTTCTGCGCAGAGGGAATGTTGTGCTCGCGAAACAGGTCGGAGCGCGGGTCGCGGGCAAACAGGCCCCGGCGGTTCACCCAGCCGCCGAGATTGGTCGAGACCGTGACGTCGGGCGAGGTGGTGACGATGCGGTGCGACAGCGCGGAGCCGGACCGGGCGATCTCATCAAGGATCTTGCCGAAGCCCGCCTGCGTCGATTGCACCCCGCCGTCGAGATAGACGGGACCCGGCGTCGCCACCGGCTCGGCCCGGTAGCGCCGCGGCCCAGCGGCAAAGAACGGAATGGTGCTGAGCCAGTCTTCCAGCGGCTTGGAGTCGGCGACCGTGGAGAAGCGATCCCACTCCCGTCCGGGTGCCACGCCCATCTGCTGGCGGAACGCTTCCATCTGCGCTTCGGTCATCAGGCCGGCGTGGTTGTCCT
>JAGQRL010000325.1 GCA_020425485.1 Rhodospirillaceae bacterium | reverse complement strand
AACACCACGTCGCCATCGAACAGGGTGTGGATCGGCCGGATCGCCCGCGCCAACCCGTCCTGCGCCATGCTGGCCAGGCGCAGCGCATCGGCCTGGGGCAGCGCCACGTCGGTGGCGACCACGGCGATCACCGTGTTGGCCTCGCCGCCCGCCCGCGCCGATTGCGGCAGGGAGAGCGTGCGCAGGGCCGGATCGGTTACCGGGGCGACGCCGCCGAATTCGCCCGCCTGCTCCCACGGCCAGGCCCAGAAGCACAGCCCATCGGCCATCACCGGTTCGCCCAGGCTGTTCACCGCCGCCAATGCTGCCACCGTGGCACCGCTTGCCGGATGGACGGCCGATGCGGTGCCGACTCCACCGCGCAGCGACCCCGCCCGCGCCCCGAACCCGGCACCGACGGAGCCTTCCGCCACCGCCTCGCCGGCCGCTTCGCAGGCCATGCGGGCGAGATCGGCGTAGCGTTCGGGTTCTTTCGCCCCGCGACTGTCCGGCAGGTCGAACAGCACCGCCGCCGGGGTCAACGGCACCGTCATGCCGCCGAAGCTGAGCCCACGCCCGCGCGCCGCCAGCCAGCGCGTGACCGCATCGGCGCTGGCCAGGCCGAAGACGCTGCCGCCGCTGAGCACCACGGCGTCGACGGCGTCCACCAGATTGTCGGGTCGCAGGGCATCGGTATCGCGCGTGCCCGGCGCACCGCCCGCCACAGCAACCGCGCACACCGCCCGGTCCGGGCACAGCACCACGGTGACGCCGCTACCGAATGCGGCATCATGGCTCTGGCCGACATCGAGGCCGGCCACATCGGTGAGGCGGTTGTGGGGACCGGGGCGAACGGGATCGTCGGTCATCGTCGGCAGGGCCGTCTCGGCGAGGTGCGGCGGCCGGCAGCCGCCGTCAGACGCCCTCGGCGATCTCGTGGATCGCGTTGCGGTCGATCAGGTCGACCCGGTTGTTCTCCAGCAGGCTGATCACACCGGACGATTTGAGCTGGGTGAAGGTGCGGCTCACGGTTTCGGTGGTCAGGCCGAGATAGTCGGCAATGTCGGCGCGGCCCATGGGCAGGCCCACCGGATTGTCGCGCTGGCCGCGCCGGGCTGCCCGTTGCGACAGCATAATGAGGAAGGACGCGATCTTTTCCCGCGCCGTCTTGCGGCCCAGCAGCAGCATCTGGTCCTGGGCAGCCGCCAGTTCGGTGGAGGCCAGGCTGAACAGGCGGCGCTGCAGCTTGGGAAACTCGTCCATCAGGGTGTCGAGCTTGCGCCGCGCGAACCGGCAGATGGTGGTCGCGCTTACGGTTTCGGCCGTATAGGCGTAGCGCTCATTGACCGACAGGCCCATGAAATCGCCGCCGAACAGGAAACCGGTGATCTGGCGCCGCCCGTCCGGCAGCAGCTTGTAGAGCTTCGCCGTGCCGGATGTGACGTTGAAAACGTTTGTCGCCGGGTCGCCTTCGGAGAAGATCGTGTGCTGGGCATCCACCCGCACCGTCTGCACGATGTCCGCCAACCGGCTGATTTCCTCATCATCCAGTACGGCGCAAACCGTTAAGGGGCGAACAGGACAGGCCCCGCAGGGGTGTACATCCACCCCCACCCCAGTCATCGACCTGACCATGTCGAAAGGGGGCATGAGCCCCTCCCTCCCAGTGCGTGTTCTCTTACTTTGAAGTCTGACGGAATGTAGCCGGCCTTGCAACCAAGACGATGAAGACGCCGCATCTAACTCGTTACCCATAGGTGCAGTAAGGACATGCGGACGTTTGCGCCGACAAACGGGCGCAACGCTACATTTCGGCCGGCGCGCCGAGACGACGAGGAAATCCACAGCGCAAGCTTGATGTACATCAACGCAGCCGGTGCACGCTAGCGGCAGCATTCGTCGCACATCTGGTTTTTTCGGATGACGTGATGAGCGACCTTTTCCTGTTCGCCCGCCTGGCGCCCAAGCAAGTTGATCAGGCGTGGCCGATTATCCAATCGTCTTTGCCTGGCGTGCATATCGACGATTGGCGGTCCTTTGCCGCCCGCATGAACGATTGGCCCGAGGATAAGGGCGGAATTGTCGCCGTGAAGAACGGCAGCTATCTGCATGGGCTGTTCAGCTACACGATCGCGCCGCACCTGACCCATGGGCAGGTGCTCAATGTCGACAACGTGTTCGTGCTCGATCTCTTCACCCCCGGCATGGTGGCAGACGTGCTGCTGGATGCGGTGGAGGATGTCGCCCTGCGCCATGGCTGCCTGGCCGTCCACACCCTGCTGCCGGTGACCATGGCAGACGATCTGGCGGACAACGGCCATTGGCTGGCCGCACGCTTCCGCAGCCGCGGCCATTGCGTGGAAACCAAGCTCCTGTGCAAGCGGTTCGGCCTGTCCAACGACATGCTGCGCCCGCTGACCCGGCGGATGGCGCGGGCCTGACACCTGCCACACCTCACGAGCCCTACCCTCTAGGATCTCGGTAGCGAGATCCGAAACACGGTGCCGTCCGCCCCCGTTCTGGCGAGCGTGAGCGCGCCCCCGTGGGCGGCGACGATCTCCCGCGCGATGGCCAGCCCCAGCCCGGTGCCGCCCGGCCGCGCCGATCCGGCGAAGGGCTGGAACAGGTGGGCGCGCGCCCGCGGCGGCAGCCCGCCGGCATCGTCGCTCACCTCCACCACCACCCGGTCGTCCTCCACGTCGGCGCGCAGGCCCACCCGTTCCGCCCCGGCCTGAAAGGCGTTGCTGCCGAGATTGACCAGCGCGCGGGAAAGCTGGGCGCGGTCGGCCGCGACGATAAGGCCGCGCGGCACCTCGTTGATCCAGCGCGCATTGGGCGAACGCGCGCCGGCCAGGTCGCGCTCGGCATCGCCCACCAGGTCGTGCAGGTCGACGGGTTCGGTGACCAGCGGTGCGCCTTCCTCGCGGGCGAAGGCCAGGGTGCGGGCGCACAGCTCCACCGCCCGGTCGATGGCATTGAGGATGCGGGGGGCCGCCTTGCGCGCTTCCGGGTCGTCCAGCTCCGTCAGCCGTTCGGACACCAGCGAGGCGGACGACAGCATGTTGCGCAGGTCGTGGTTGATGCGGGTCATCGCCGTGCCCAGGGCGGCCAGGCGGGCCTGCTGGCGCAGGGCCGAGCGCACGGCGATCTGCATGTCGCGCAGTGCCCTCTCGGCATATCCCACCTCGTCGGTACGGTCGCTCGGCACGATCGCCGCGTCGTCGCGGTCCGGCGTGTCGCGGAAGCGCAGCACGCTTTCGGTGAACCGGGTGAGCGGCCGGATCGCCAGCCAGCGCACGGTGAAGAACACGAGGCTCGCCGTGATCAGCGCGATGATCACAGACAGCATCAGGATGCGCCCGGAATAGCGCCACATATCGGCGACCAGCGGCGTCTCGTCGAAGATCACCTCGATCTGCACGTCGGCATCGCGGGGCGACTGGGCGCTCAGCAGGGCGGTCCGCCCGGAGCCGTTGGCCAGGGTGTCGAAGGCGCCGAAGATGAGGTCGAAGGTGCCCTGGGCATCCAGATCGATGGTGTCCACCACCGGTGCCGGCGGCAGTTCCCCCAGCACATACATGGGCTGGTCGCGCCGCGTCATGAACACGCGGTAGGCGTCGATGTGGTCGAGGATCTCGCGCTCCAGATCCTCCGTCACCATGTGCTCCGGCGCATCCACGGTGGCGAGTGCCGCCAGATGGGCGGCGGCCGCCTTCTCGGTCAGCCAGGCCTCGCGGAAGCGGGCGATCGACGGCGTGTAGATCAGCACTTCGGCCACCATCACGAACAGGATGGTCAGCAGCAGAAGCCGGGCGGAAAGCCCGCGCGGCAGGCGTAGACGGTGGGCCATGGTCGCTCGCCCGGATGAGTTTGCGGCGCGAAGTTGAGCACCGCTTTTTCTGGTCTACCCGAAGCGGGCGAGGAAGCGAACGACCTTGCGGGTGCGCTCACTGAACAGCTTGGCGGTGTAGAAGGCCCCGGCGGCCCGTTTGGAGACCTCCGAGAAGGTGGGATAGGGCACGATCAGCCCGGCCAGCGCGCCCAGCCGCACGCCGCGGGCGATGGCCAGCCCCCAGGGCACAATCAGCTCGCCGGCATGCGGGCCGACGATGCCCGCCCCCAGCACCCGGCCGCGCTTGGTGGCCACCACCTTGATGCGGCCTGCGGTGGCGTGTTCGGCCTGGGCGCGGTCGTTTTCGGCGAACGACCACTCGGCCACCTCCACGAAATTGCCGTGGCGCTCGCGGGCGGCGGCTTCCGTCAGCCCCACATTGGCCAGTTCCGGTTCGCAATAGGTCACCCAGGGCAGCGCGCGGTCGTTCACCTTGGCAGGCAGGCGGAACAGGATGTTGCGCAGCGCCACGGAAGCGTGGTGCGCGGCCACATGGGTGAACTGCGGCCCGCCCGTCACGTCGCCGATGGCATAGATGTGCTTGTTGGTGGTGCGCAGCCGCCGGTCCACGGTGATGCTGGCGGGCGTGTGGGCAACCCCGGCCTGGTCGAGCCCCAGCCCGTCCACCATGGCGCGGCGCCCCACCGCCACCAGCAGATGCGACCCGGCGATGCGGATGGGCCGGCCGCCGCACTCGCCGGCCAGCACGACGCCCCCCGCCTGCGCCTCTGCGGCGGTGGCGCGTGCCCCTTCCAGGATCTCCACGCCGTCGGCCAGCAGCGCCTGGCGCACCACCTCCACCAGCGCCGGATCGTCCTTGGGCAGCAGCCTGGCCTGCTCCACGATGGTGACGCGGCAGCCCAACCGGCGGTGGGCCTGGGCCATTTCCACGCCGATGGGGCCGCCGCCCAGCACCACCAGGTGGTCGGGTGCTGCGGTGAGGCCGAAGATCGTCTCGTTGGTCAGGAAGGCCACGCGGTCGAGCCCGGGGATCGGCGGCACCGCCGGGGCCGACCCGGTGGCGATGACGAAGCGGC
>JAGQRL010000324.1 GCA_020425485.1 Rhodospirillaceae bacterium | reverse complement strand
GCTCCGCCAGGGGAATGAAGCGGAGTGCGGCGGAGTTGATGCAGTAGCGCTGGCCGGTGGGCGCCGGGCCGTCGGGGAACACGTGGCCGAGATGGCTGTCGCCGTGCTTGGAGCGCACCTCGGTGCGGATCATGCCGTGGCTGGTGTCGCGCCGCTCCACCACGTTGCCGTCGACCACAGGGCGCACGAAGCTGGGCCAGCCGCAGCCGCTGTCGAACTTGTCGGCGGAGACGAACAGGGGTTCGCCCGACACCACGTCGACATAGAGCCCGGCGTCGGACTTGTCCCAGAAGGCGTTGCGGAACGGCGGCTCAGTGGCGCTGTTCTGGGTCACCTGGAACTGTTCGGCCGACAGTTTGGCGAGCGCTTCGTCGGTCTTCCGGTAGGATCGGTCCATCGGCGCATCCTCCGTTGCGGGGCCGGCGGCGGCCCGTCCGTGTTCCCGGGCCCTGCCGCCATCGGCACTGATATGGGCCCGGCCTGCCGCAGTACCATCCCCCGCTGGCTGGCTCACTCCGGCGGGCCGGACCTCAAGGCGAAAAGATCTGCTTGCAGGGTGGCGGGGCAGTGGCGTTTGGCGGAGACTACCCCCGCCCAGGGCGGTTTCCGCCCCAAGAACATGCCAAGGAGGACAGAACCGATGGCCACCCTTCGCCCGATCGGCCCCGCCGGGGCCGCCGTTTGCGCCGTGCTGATGGCACTGCCCGGCGCCGCCGCCGCCCAGAACGTGACGATCGTCAACCCCGACACCTCGTTCCCCGAAGGCCCGCTGTGGCATGGCGGCCAGCTCTACTACGTGGAGTATGGCGCCAACACCGTGATGGTGTGGGACGGGGCGGAGAACCACGAGGTGTGGCGCCAGGACGGCTGCGGCCCGTCTGCCGTGATCGCGGTGACCGACGAGACCTTCGCGGTGACCTGCTACGACAGCGGCACCATGGAGCTGATCACCCCCACCGGCGAACCGATCGAGACCATCGATGCCGACGACGACGGCAACCCGCTGCACGGCCCCAACGATGCCGTGGCCGATGGCGCGGGCGGCTTCTACTTCTCCGCATCGGGCATCTGGGACGCCGCGGCCCCCATCGAAGGGCGGGTGTATCTGCACCGGGCCGATGGCAGCACCGTGGAGGTGGCCAACGACATCCACTATTCCAACGGCGTGGCGCTGAGCCCGGACGGCACCAGCCTCTACGTGTCTGAGATGGGGGCCCAGCGGGTGCTGCGCTTCACCCGCAACGCGGACGGCACGCTGGGCAACCGCTACCTGTTCGCCCGCCTGTCGGACCTCGCACCCGACCTGCCGGAGTTCGACATCTACATGGGGCCGGACGGGCTGCGTACCGATGCCGCCGGCAATGTGTACATCGCCCAGTTCGAGGGCGGGCGCATCCTGGTGGCCGATCCCGACGGCCAGCCGGTGGAGGTGATCGAGATCCCGGCGCTCTACGTCGACAACATGGAGTTCGGCGACGACGAGAGCGTGCTCTTCGTCACCGCCGTGATCGATGCGTGGACCGAGCCCTATCCGGGCCAGGTGTACCGGATCGAGCGGGAGTAGCCGCAAGGTGAACCCCGACGAGGCCAGGTTGCAGGCGGCCATCGCGGCGGAGGAGTGGCCCACGGCCGCCTTCGCCGCGGGCGAGCTGTTCGCCCGTTCGGGGCAGAGCGATCCGCGCTGGGCCTATGCCGCGGCCCTGGCGGAAGAACGCCAGGGCAAGGGGGCGGCAGCCCTCGCCTGGATGGCGCGGGCCTGTACCGCCGGACCGGACTTCCCGCCGGCCTGGGATGGCCGGGTGCGGCTGGCCCTGGCGGCGGGCGATGCGGCCGACGCGCTGGCCGCCCAGGACCATGCGATGGGTCTGCGCCCGGCCACACCGACCGACCGGCTGCTGCGCGGCCGGCTGGCGCTCGCCGCCGGGCGTCCGGCCGAAGCGCTGAAGGATCTGGCTGCCTTGTCGGCGGACGATCCGGCCGCCCGGCCGGCCATCGCCAAGGCGATTTGCGGCCAGCCCCGCGGTGTCATCCCGTGGCGGCTGACCGATGTGCTGGCAACCGAAGATCAGTCTTCGGGGTCGTCCACCTCCGGGCCGGGATCGCCGGGGCCGACGCGGTAGCCCTTGCGGTAGCCGCCGGGGGTGCGGCGCAGATCGTCCAGCACCTGGGCGCGGGCTTGCGCCTCCTCCTCCGTCCAGGCCCGTGCTTCCACCGTGGGGCGGGTGGCAGACCGCGGCACCGCCAGCACCTGGGCATAGGGCGTGCCCACCTCCAGCGTGCCGCGCCAGGCGGGGTCGACCCACAGCGCCGGGGCGTGGATGTGGCCAAGGCCGAAGCGGTCGGCATCCACCACGCCGGTCAGCGTGCGGAAGGGCAGCTCCTCCCGCCCGAAGGGGTGGGTGACCAGCAGGCTGAAGCCGGCCGGCGCCTCCAGGGTCCAGTGATTGATGAACTTGACGATGGGCTGATCGGGCCGCGGCTTCAGCGGCGTGCCGGCAAGCTGGTCTGGCAGGTGGAGGCCAAGCGGGCTGGCTGGAATGTCCAGATCGTTGGGCACCGGCACCGGCCAGTCCCACACCAGGCCGTCGTCGGTCGCGGTGATGGCGCAGGCGAGGCGCAGCAGCACCCCCGTGCGCAGGGCATCGAGGAAGGGCGGGCAGTGCTTCAGCGTGCGCAGCTCCGCCCCGCCCAGAAGGTCGCTCATCACCTTGCCGGGGCTGGTGCGCAGCCAGTCCGGCAGCGCGGTTGCGGAGGCGACGGGCGGCGGCAGGTGGTCCACCAGGGCCGGGTGGCAGCGGGCCACGATCACCGGCCCGCTCATGGCGCCCACCGCCGCTTGGCTGCGGCCCTCAGGCCCGCTTGTCGGCAAGCCAGCACCTTTACGATTTGCTGCCCATCTTGGCTTCGCGGCGCGACAGGAAGGTGTGCAGGATGGCGCCGGCCACCGTCAGCAGGATCACCACGGTCCCCACCACGTTGATCAGCGGCGGGTGGCCGACCGGGTTGCGGACCATGTCGCCGATATGGGTGGACAGCGTGCATCCGGTGCCGATGGAAAACTTGGTGGTGTTGTAGTTTTCCACGGTCCACAGGAAGGCCAGCACCGCGGAAACCCCGAGCGCCGGTGCCAGGAACGGCAGCGTCACCCGCCAGAAGGTATAGGTGGGCGACGCGCCCAGGTCCAACGCCGCCTCCTCCAGGCTGGGGTCCTGGCGCTGCAGCCGGCCCATGATGATCAGCATGGGCACGGTGGCCACGAAGCTGGTCATCGCCATGGTGGCGGTGAACAGGCCCGGCATCACCCCCACCATGCTCCAGTAGATCATGGTGCTGAGGCCCAGCGTGATCCCCGGCATCAGCATCGGCGACAGCAGCACCCAGCTGAGGAAGCCGTTGAAGCGGCTGCGCAGCTTGGTGAGCACGACGGCACCGGCCAGCCCCAGGATCAAGGACAGTGGCACCACCCCAGCGGCGACGATCAGGCTGTTGGCGGCACAGCCGACGAAGGTGTTGCGGTCGAACGCCCGCAGCACCGGGTCGGCCGCCAGCTCCGCATCGCTCATCCAGAAATAGCGGTACCATTTCAACGTGGTACCCGACCATTCCATGACGTTGGGCGGGCTGGTTTCGTTGAAGCTGGCGATCACCATCATCACCATCGGCGCGAAGATGATGATGAGGAAGAGGGCGGTGTAGATGTCCAGGACCAGGCTGGACCCCATGCGGCGGATCATGGCTCCAAGTCCTCCGTCAGGTCCGCATGAAGTCGCGCAGGCGGGTCCGCGTCACCACCATGAAGACCGCCACGACGATCAGGCAGCAGGCGACGAAGAAGGTGGCGTAGGCGGAGCCGACCTCGGGGCTGTGGTTCTCGAAATACTTCTCGTAGATGGTCGAGGAGAACCACGGCGCCTGCAGCCCGCGCGACATGATCTGGGGGACTGAAAAAGCGCCGGCCGCCAGCATGAACGTCAGGATGCAGCCCACCGAGATGCCGGGCTTGGAATAGGGGATGATGACCCGCCAATGGATGCGCCAGGAGCGCGCGCCGAGGTCGCTGGCGCTTTCCACCTGGCTCCAGTCCATGGTGCTCATCACATTGTAGATGCTGAACACCATCAACAGGTTATAGGTGTAGACCAGGGCAAAGAAGATGGTGCCCGGCTCCTCCTGGAAGCGCACCACGTCGCGGATGTCGCCGGTGGTCACGTCGGCCAGGCCGAACCAGGTGAGGATGTGGTTGGCCAGCCCGAAGTTGGAGAAGATCGACAACAGCGCGTAGATGCGGATCAGCTCGGCAATGGCGTAGGGGATCACCAGCGCCACGAACAGCCACATTCCCCAGCGCGAGCCCTGGCTGGTCGTCAGCTTGTAGGCGATGGGATAGCAGATCAGCAGCGCCAGCAGCGTAGCGAAGGCGGCGTGCACCAGCGTCTTGGCCAGCGTGTCCAGCGGGATGCGCTCGAACACGTCGCCGTCGTCGCTCTCGAAGCGCAGGCCGACCAGCTCCTGGATCGCCCGGATCGGATCGAAGCCCGCGTCCTCCCCGGCAGTGCTGGTGGGCGGGATTTCCGTGGCGGCCAGCAGCACGCCGTAGGAGGCGGTGGTGAGGCTCGACTGGTCGGCTTCGATCTCGCGCACGCGGTCCGCCAGGTTGCGGGCCAGCGCCTCGATCTCCGCGGCCTGCTCAAGCTGGGTTTCCAGCGGTGCGGTGTGGTCCACCCGCAGCACCGGCAGGTCGTAGAGCTCGTTCAGCCGCGGCGACGGCGTCGAGGTGTCGAGCCGCCCCAGCGCCCGGTCGGTGCGGGTGCGGTCGCACTGGATGATGAAGGGCAGGGCGGGCCCGCTGCCGCCGGCCCCGCCGCCGATGCTGGGCACCGCCATGCCGCCGATGGACGGCGCGGTGATCGACGCCGGGCCGTCGGCCTCGCTCTCCGCCTCGTCCGCCGCCTCGGCGTAGCGCGACAGGATCGTCTGGCAGGTGTTGGCGTCCGCCACCAGGTCGGTGATCTGGTTGCTGTCCAGCAGGCGCGGCGGCGTTTCCAGGCTTTCCAGGATCATCGATGCGGTGGGCAGGGCGATCAGGATGAGCACCCAGAAGCCCACCAGGGCGGTGAACAGGATGGCCAGCGGCCGCCCCAGGATGCGCACACCGTTACCCATGGCTGGCCGCCGCGTCGCCGTAGGTGGCCGCCAGCTCGCCGGCCGGGAGCGCAATGGCATCGTCGCCGCGGAAATGCACCGGCTGCACCTCATCGGGCGACACCTTGAGGCGGCCCAGATTGGTGGTGTGGACGGCGATGGTCTTGCCGTCGACTTCGAAGAACAGGTTGACGAAGGGGCCTTCCAGGTCGTGGCGCATCAGCCGGCCGTTGAGCGCGTTGAACGGCGTGCCGTTCACGTTGCCCGGCGGTGGCCCCAGCGCCACCCGCTCCGGCCGGATGAAGATCATGCCGTCGTCGCCGGGCCTGAGCGGCGCCAGGCCGCGCCCGGTGAGGCGGCCAAGTTCGTGTTCGATGCTGACGAACTCGCCGTCGACGCCGATCACCGGGCCGCGGAACACATTCATCTCGCCCACGAATGTGGCGGCGAAGGAGGTGGCCGGGCGGTCGTACACCAGCGTCGTGGTGTCCACCTGCTCGATGCGGCCGTGGTTCATGATGGCGATGCGGTCCGACATGGTCAGCGCTTCGCCCTGGTCGTGGGTGATGTAGATGAAGGTCACCCCGGTCTTCTTCTGGATCGCCCTGAGTTCCGCGCGCATGTGCTGGCGCAGCTTCAGGTCGAGTGCCGACAGCGGCTCGTCCAGCAGCAGGACCGACGGGTTCACCGCGAGCGCGCGGGCCACCGCGACGCGCTGGCGCTGGCCGCCGGAAAGCTGGCCCGGCTTCTTGTCGCCATGGCCGGTGAGCGCCACCAGCTCCAGCAGTTCGTCGGCCCGCTCGCGGCGCTGGCGCCTGGGCATGCCGCGCGCTTCCAGGCCGAAGGCGACGTTGTCGCGCACGGTCATCAGCGGGAACAGGGCGAGGTTCTGGAAGATCAGCGCGGTCGGCCGGTCATTGGGGCCGACGCCGGCCTGGTTGCGGCCGCCGATCAGCACTTCGCCGGCGCTGGGTTCGATGAAGCCGGAAATCACCCGCAGGATGGTGGTCTTGCCGCAGCCCGACGGGCCCAGGATGGAAAAGAACTCGCCCGCCTTGATCTCCAGGTCGGAGGGCTGGACGGCAACGAAGCCGTTGGGATAGCGGACACCCACGCCTTTCAGCGTAACGTCTTGGCCGTGCATGGCTCTTTTCCAGTCTTGAACCGCGGGGGAGCCAACGGGCAGGCAGCCCGTCACTCGGGCCTTCCAGGCGGGTATTCTACGAGAAGTTGCGGCGCGATGCCGCCAAAAGCGTTCGGGCGGCGGAGCCGGAGCCCCGCCGCCCGATCTCAGGTCAGGCGCTGGTGATGATTTCCACGAACTCGTTCTGCAGCGGGGCGAAGAACGGCGTGTCGGCCTGCCACCACCACATGTTGGAGAGCACGTCCGGCCGGTACACCTCGTTGAACTGGCGGGCGAACTCTTCCGAGGCGAAGTCCGCGGCACCGACGACGGCGGAGTTGTAGCCGGTGTTGTTGGAGAACATGCCGCCGATTTCCGGGGTCAGCAGGAAGTTGATGAAGGCATAGGCCTCATCGACGTTCGCCGCGCCGGAGGGGATGCCGACGGAGTCCATCCAGGTGATGATGCCTTCGCGCGGGGCGCGGTAGACGAAGTCCCCGTTGTCGCGGTTCAGCAGCAGGCCCGTGGTGTCCCAGGTCTGGCCGATGATGCAGCCGGCTTCGTTGAACGCCGCGGTGGCTTCCGTGGCGTTGTTCCAGAAGGCGCCGAAGTTCTGGCGGTGCTCGACGATCCACTGGGCGAC
>JAGQRL010000323.1 GCA_020425485.1 Rhodospirillaceae bacterium | reverse complement strand
GCCGGCCTTTCCGCCCCCCCTTGGCCACAGTTCTGAGCGATGCAGCACTTCTGGTTTGCATCGTAGGGGAGCGCGGCAATGTCGGGGGCTTCGGACCGGTCTTGCGGATGGGGCTTTGGCCGCCGGTTCGCCGGCGCGCGGCGGCGTGGCCGTCTTGGCCTGGCGGCACTGCTGCTCGGGCTTTTCTGCGTGGGCCCGCTCAGCGGCAGCTTTGCCGGTGAGGTAGAGCCCGGCCCAGTCGACCGGCCGGGTGCTGCCGCCCTGGTGCAGCAGGCGGTGGAGGAAGCCGAAGCGGCGGCGGCCGCTGCGCGCATCGTCGCCGACCAAGCGGAAATGGCCGCCCAGTCGGCAACGGCGGAACACCTCACCTGGGACAGCGGCCACACCTATTCCGGCCAGGGGTACAACAACTACGCCAACGGCTTGGGCGTGATGAGCTATCCCGACGGCAGCGTGCATGCCGGCCAGCGGGCCAACCACAACGCCCGCAACGGCTACGGCGTGGAAACCTACGGCGACGGCAACCGCTACGAAGGCGAGTTCGCCAACGATGTGCGCGACGGCTTCGGCGTCTTCTACTACACCGACGGGTCGCTCTATCAGGGCCACTTCCGCGACGACTGGCGCAACGGGTTCGGGCGCATCATCTACCCCGACGGGGCCGTTGCCAACGGGTGGTGGCAGGATGACAACCTGGTGGAATTCTACTGAGCGCCGGCTGCCCGCACCCCACGTTACGCGAAGATCTCGGCACGCCACCCGGTCCGCGACCGGCGCAAAAGGCCGGCTGCAGCCCGGCTCTGCGACGGAATTGCGAAACATGGCCACAGGTCTCGCCCGCAGATTGACGATGCCGGCACCCTCCCCCTAGCCTTCTGCGACCGGCAGCGGCAGACGGGGGAGACGTCGTGAGCCAGCGGCGATACCAGCTCGTGAAGGCGCGCGCCTCGGATATCGCGCTCGACGACGACGGCGATCCGCATATCGAAATCAGGCTGGAAGCCCAGGGCGAAAGCTTTCGCGCGGCGGTCAACGTGCGCTCCCGCGTGCCGCCGCACGACCTGCTGTACTGCAAGGTCCATCCCTTTTCCCACCCAATGCTCCCGGACCTGCTGGCGCTGCCGGACGGCGTGACGGACCTGTCCGGCGAACGCCCCGACCTGGCGCTGGACTATGTGCGCGGCGGCTTCGTGCGGCGCGACGACATGGACATCGCGCCGTTCCAGCGCACCGGCCCGCAGAACGATCTGCGCGATTTCATCGAACCCATTGTCCGTGCAGCAATCGGCAACGCGTCGATCACCTTCTACCTGTTCGGTGCCACCTGGGGGCCGGAACCCAACAAGCCCGATGCCTATTTCGGCTTCCGGCCCGGCCGCGGGGTGCACGACATCCACATGAACCAGGGCTCGCGCGGCGGCTTCCGCGATCACAACGGCGCCAGGGAAGATGGCGCCCTGCTGGTGCATCTGGGCGATACCGACCGGTGGGTGGCCGTGTTCCTCGCCTTCCAGTCGCAGGACTGGGCCACCGATCCCAGCACCGGCCATCCGCTGGCCGGCAGCCCGGAGCCGGGGGCGGAGCCCGATCGCCTGCGGCCGGGCCTCTCCATCGTCGCCGCCCTGATCAACCCGGTGGGCGGCGAGGCCGGCACCGAAACGGTGACGCTGCTCAACCGCACCGATGCCTCCGTCGATCTCGGCGGCTGGTTCATCGAGGATCGCAACGGCCGCCGCCAACGCCTCGCCGGGGTGGTCGCCGCCGGCGATACGGTGCGGGTGGTACTGACCGGGGGGCCGGACGAACCGCGGCTGCGCAACAAGGGCGGCGTGATCCGCCTGCTCACGCCCGCCGGCGAGGTGGCCACCGTCGTCGCCTACGAAAAGGACCAGGCGGCACGGGAAGGCTGGACGACGGCGTTCTAGCGTCCGTCCGGGGCTCGGGGCAGCGCTCCCGCGCCGCGCGGGTTGTTCCCATGGGGCGTTGGGGTACCCTCCTGAAGCTCCCTCATCCTTTGCGGCCTCCCGTCCATGCATGTGATCGACAACCCGCACCGGCCCAACGGCCTACCGGATCCCGGCATGGATCCGGTGCGCCTGCCCAGCGCCGATGCCGCTGCGGTGGCCCGCCTGCTGGCGCGCTGCCCCGCGGCCCGGCCGACGCCGCTGCTGGCGCGCCCGGACATCGCGGCCCATGCCGGCGTCGCGCAGGTTTGGCTGAAGGACGAACGCGCCCGCATGGGGCTCGGCAGCTTCAAGGCCCTGGGTGCGGCCTACGCCATCGCGCGGGAGGCCGAAGCCACCGGCATCGAGCCCATCGCCCAGGCGCTCGCCGGCCGCACCTATGTGGCCGCCAGTGCCGGCAACCACGGTCTTTCGGTGGCCGCAGGCGCGCATGTGTTCGGTGCAACGGCGGCCATCTACCTGTCGGAAACGGTGTCGGACGCCTTCGCCGAACGGCTGCGGGCCAAAGGAGCACGGGTGGTGCGGGCCGGTGCAACCTATGAGGACAGCATGGCGGCGGCCGCGGCGGCGGCTTCTGCCAATGGCTGGGTGCTGCTGTCCGACAGTTCGTGGCCCGGCTACTGGGAGCTGCCCACCCGGGTGATGGAAGGCTACCTGCAGCTTGCCGCCGAAGCAGCCGAGGCCATGGCCGAAGCGCCCACGCACATCTTCCTGCAAGCCGGCGTCGGCGGGCTGGCTGCCGCCGTTGCCACCTACGCCCGCGCCCGCTGGGGTGACGGGCCGACGATCGTGGTGGTGGAGCCGGAAGCCGCACCGGCCCTGTTTGAAAGCATCCGCGCCGGCCGCCCGGTGGAAACCCAGGGCCCGGTGTCGATCATGGGGCGGCTCGACTGCAAGGTCCCCTCCCTGATCGCCCTGGCGGGGCTGGCCCGCGATGCCGATGCCTTCGCCACCATCACGGAAGCCGAGGCCGAAGGGGCGGTGGCGTATCTGGCCGCCGCCGGGCTCGACACCACGCCGTCGGGGGCCGCCGGCCTCGCCGGCCTGCTGTGTGCGGGGGAAGCACGCCCGGCGCTGGGCCTGGGGCCGGACAGCCGGGCGCTCGCCGTGCTCTCGGAAGGACCCGCCGCTCCATGACCGATGCCATGACCGATGCCACGGCCGATGATCGCGGCTTCGATCCCGGCGAGTTCCGCCGCCGCACCCAGGCGCTCCAGGAGGGCATGGCCGAAGCCGGGCTCGATGCGCTGTGGCTGACCACCGAAGCCGATATCCGCTACGTCACCGGCTTTCTCACCCGCTTCTGGGAAAGCCCGACGCGGCCCTGGTTCGTGGTGGTGCCCGCCGCGGGCGATCCCATTGCGGTGATCCCGGCCATCGGCGAGCCGCTGATGGCGCGCACCTGGATCGCCGATATCCGCACCTGGCCCTCGCCCCGGCCGGATGACGACGGGGTTTCGCTGCTCATCGACGCGCTGGGGGCCTGCGTGCCGGCCGGCGGCGCCATCGGCCTGCCACGGGGGCCGGAAACCCATCTGCGCATGCCCTTGGCGGATTTCGACAAGGTCGCCGGCGCCCTTTTCACCCGCCGCATCATCGACGCCACCGACATCGTGCACCGGGTGCGCGAGGTGAAGTCGCCGGCCGAGGTGGCGAAGATCCGCGCTGCCTGCGCGGTCGCCGACCGGGCGTTCGCCACGGTGCCCGACTTCGCCGGCACCGGGTGCCGGCTCGACGCCGTGTTCCGCGATTTCCAGATCGCCTGCCTGCGGGCCGGGGCCGACTGGGTGGCCTATCTCGCCGGCGGCGCCGGGCCGGGCGGCTACGCCGACGTGATCTCGCCCGCCGCCGGTGTGCCGCTGGCGCCGGGCGACGTGCTGATGCTCGACAC
>JAGQRL010000322.1 GCA_020425485.1 Rhodospirillaceae bacterium | reverse complement strand
TGATCGGCTGCGGCGGCTTCATCAACATCTCCCAGAACGCCCGCTCCATGGTGTTCGCCGGCACGTTCACCGCCGGCGGGCTGGAAGTGGCGTTTGAGGACGGGCGCTTGCGCATCGTCAAGGAAGGCAAGGCGCGCAAGTTCGTGAAGCGCGTCCAGCAGGTGTCCTTCAGCGGCAACTACGCCTACGACCGCGGCCAGCCGGTCTACTACGTGACGGAGCGCTGCGTGTTCCAGCGCGGCCGCCGCGGGCTGACCCTGATCGAGGTGGCGCCCGGCATCGACATCGAGCGGGACATCCTGGCCCATATGGATTTCGAGCCGCGCGTGCACGATCCCGAACCGATGGATCCGCGCATCTTCCTCAATGAGCCCATGGGCCTGGAAGCGGTCCTGCTCAACATGGATATCCCGGAGCGGATCAGCTACGACCCCGACCGCAACATCCTGTTCCTCAACTACGAAGGGTTGTATATCCGCGTTCTCGACGACGTCGAAAACATGCGGATCGCCCTGGAAGAGCGCTGCAAGCCCATCGGCAAGCGGGTGGGCGTGGTGGTCAACTACGACTCCTTCCGCATCAACCCCGACGTGCGGGACGCCTTTGCCGACATGGCGCGCTACATGCTTGATAACTACTACACAACGATCACGCGCTACGCGACGAGCGCCTTCATGCGCATGAAGATGGGCCAGGCCTTCGCCGACCGGAAAATGGCGCCGCACGTGTTCGAAAGCAGGCAGGAAGCCAAGGACTTTCTGGAGCGGGAAGGCCAGCTCGGCATTCCCGGCCATCAGCCGCAGATGGACTTGGCGAAGGACATCTAAGGACATCTGGACGTTTCACCAGCCGGCCCCGCCGCCGACCAACCAACGAGAGGGCTCGTGCCATGGCCACGAAGACCAACCCCGGCAACTATTTCGAGAATTTCGAGCTGGGCCAGAAGATCATCCACGCCACCCCGCGCACCGTCACCGTGGGCGATGCCTCGCTCTACACCGCACTCTACGGCATGCGCTTCGCCACCCATTCCTCGGACGCGTTTGCCCAGGCGATCGGCTATCCGCAGGCGCCGATCGACGACTTCCTGGTGTTCCACGTGGTGTTCGGCAAGACGGTGCCGGACGTGTCGCTGAACGCCATCGCCAATCTCGGCTACGCCCAGGGCAAGTTCGGCGCCCCGGTGTTCCCGGGCGACAGCCTCAGCACGGTGTCCGAAGTGATCGGGCTGAAGGAGAACTCCAACGGCAAGACCGGCACGGTGTATGTGCGGTCCGTCGGCACCAACCAGCGCGGCGAAACGGTGCTGGACTACGTGCGCTGGGTGATGGTGCGCAAGGGCGATACCTCGGCCCCGACGCCGGACCCGGTGGTGCCGGACCTGGCGGCCAAGGTGGCCGATGCCGATCTGGTGGTGCCGGACGGCCTGACGCTTGCCGGCTACGACACCGTGCTCGCCGGCAGCCCCCACCTGTGGGACGACTACGAGGCGGGCGAGAAGATCGACCATGTGGACGCCATGACGGTGGAGGAGGCCGACCACATGACGGCCACCCGCCTCTACCAGAACACCGCCAAGG
>JAGQRL010000321.1 GCA_020425485.1 Rhodospirillaceae bacterium | reverse complement strand
CGGCCGAACAGCGTTTCCACATAGCCATGGGTGCGGCAGAACGCCTTGGCTCCGTCGATCCAGTCGCGCAGCTCGTGGAAGCGGTCGAGGTACTGGGCGATGTAGGTGCGCGCCTCGCCCTGGCCGATGCCCAGCTGCTGGGCCAGCCCGAAGCCGGACATGCCGTAGATGATGCCGAAATTGATCGCCTTGGCCTGCCTACGGATCTCCGGCGTCATTTCCGCCATGGGCACGCCGAACACCTGGCTGGCGGTCATGGCGTGGATGTCCTCGCCCGCCCGGAAGGCCGCCTTCAGCCCCTCCACCCCGGCGATGTGCGCCACCAGCCGCAGCTCGATCTGCGAATAGTCGACCGACAGCAGCACGCAGCCCGGCTCGGCCACGAAGGCGGTGCGGATCTTGCGCCCCTCCTCGGTGCGGATGGGGATGTTCTGCAGGTTGGGCTCGTTGGAGGACAGCCGCCCGGTGTTGGTGGCAGCCAGGCTGAAGCTGGTGTGCACGCGCCCCGTTTCGGGGTTGATCTGCTCCACCAACGCGTCGGTATACGTACCCTTCAGCTTGGCGATCTGGCGCCAGTCCAGCACCTTGGCGGCGATGTCGTGGCCCTGGGCGGCCAGCGGCTCCAGCACGTCTGAATGGGTGGGGTAGGCGCCGGCCTTGGTTTTCTTGCCGCCGGGCAGTCCCATCTCGTCGAACAGCACGGTGCCGAGCTGCTTGGGCGAGCCGACATTGAAGGCATGGCCGGCAAGCGTGTGGATCTCCGCCTCCAGCTCCTCTAGCCGCCCGGCGAAATCCCGGCTGAGCCCCTCCAGCACGCCGCGGTCCACCTTGATGCCGGTGCGCTCCATATCGGCGATCACGCCCACCAGCGGCCGTTCGATGGTTTCGTACACCGTGGCCATGCGCTCGCCCACCAGCCGCGGCTTCAGCGTGCGGTGGAGGCGCAGCGTGATGTCGGCGTCCTCCGCGGCGTAGTCGCGCGCCTTGTCCAGCGGCACCTGGTCGAAGGTGATGCGGGCTTTGCCGGTGCCGGTCACGCTGTCGAAGCTGATGGTGGTGTGGCCGAGGTGCAGCTCGGCCAGCTCGTCCATGCCGTGGCCGTGGCTGCCGCCATCCAGCGTATAGGACATCAGCATGGTGTCGTCCCACGGGGCGACCCGGATGGAAGGATCCTGGCGGGCGAGGATCTGGTGATCGTATTTCAGGTTCTGCCCGACCTTGAGGACGGACGGGTCTTCCAGCAGCGGCTTGAGGATCGCCAGCGCCTCGGGTTTGGGGATCTGCTGCGGCGCCGGGCCGTCGCCCGCCAGGTCGAGCTGGCCGCCGGTCTTGTGGCCGAGCGGGATGTAGCAGGCCAGCCCCGGCGCGGTGGCGAGCGAGACGCCCACCAGCTCGGCGATGGAGGCGTTGAGGGAGGTGGTTTCGGTATCCACCGCGACGATGCCGGCTTCGGTGGCGCGGGCCACCCAGCCCTTCAGCGCCGCGGCATCGGTCACCAGCTCGTAGGCCAGTTCCGCCGGCGGGGCAGCGGTGTCCGGCTCCGCTGCGCTTGCCGTCGCCGCGTCCGCCGCCAGCTTGGCCTGGGCGCGGTTGACCAGCGAGGGGAACTCCATCTCCTCCAGGAAGCCGATCAGCACCTTGGGATCGGGGTTGGCCTGCAACGCGTCCAGCGCCTGGTCCAGCGGCACGTCGTCGGCCAGGCGCACGAGCTGGCGGGAAACGCGCGCCTGGTCGGCAAAGTCGATCAGGTTCTGCCGGCGCTTGGGCTGCTTGATCTCGTCCGCCCGCGCCAGCAGCGTGTCCAGGTCGCCGTATTCGGCGATCAACTGGGCGGCAGTCTTCACGCCGATGCCGGGCACGCCGGGCACATTGTCGGTGCTGTCGCCGGCGAGCGACTGCACGTCCACCACCTTTTCCGGCGGCACGCCGAACTTCTCCATCACCTCCGCGATGTCGATGGGCAGGTTCTTCATGGGGTCGAACATGGTCACCCCGTCACCCACCAACTGCATCAGGTCCTTGTCGGAGGAGACGATCACCACCTTCGCCCCGGCGGCGCGCGCCTGGCGGCAATAGGTGGCGATGATGTCGTCGGCCTCGTAGCCCTCCACCTCGATGGTGGGCAGGCCGAAGGCGGCAGACGCCGCGCGGATCAGCGGGAACTGGGGGCGCAGCTCTTCCGGCGGTTCGGGGCGGTGGGCCTTGTAGTCGGGGTAGATCTCGTTGCGGAAGGTCTTGGAGCTGGCATCGAAGATCACCGCCACCCGTTCGGCATCGATATCGGCCAGCAGCTTCATGAACATGGCGGCGAAGCCGTAGACGGCGTTGGTGGGCACGCCGTCGGCCTTGCGCACGCGCATGGGGATGGTGTGGAAGGCGCGGAAGATGAAGCCCGACCCGTCCACCAGGTAGTAGGTCGGCACGTCACCGGCCGGCGTGACCTCGGCGGGGATGGCGGCGGGAACGGCGGGATCGGACATGCGCGGGCCTTGGGCTTCGGGTGGTTCGGCGATCTTAGAGCATTTCGTTCCGTGATCGCAGCGGCCCGCGCGCCCTTCCGGCGACCCACGGCAGTCGTCTCGATTGGGTGGCCGGGCGGGGGCGCGGGCTGGCGCCGACTTCAGGAAAGGCTCCGCGGTGCCGCGTTGACAGGCGGGAGCCGGCGCGCGACGTTGCAACCGGTGGTTCCACGCTGCCGGTGGCGAGCCGGCGGCCGGAGGAAACAGGGAACCGGGAGGGGCGGCCTAGCCGCCTATGCCCGGGCTGCCCCCGCAACTGTATGCGGAGAGTGCGTCCACAGCGAACGCCACTGGCCGAAAGGCCGGGAAGGCCGTGGAGGCGCGATCGATCCGCGAGCCAGGAGACCTGCCACCGCAGTGTTGGACCTGAACGCGCCGGACGGGGTGTGCCGCGCAGGTCTGATCCCCGGCGGGGGCCGGCGTATCAGCCTGCAGACATGGCCGGACCGGCGGGGAGACCGCGGCGTTGCTGTTCGCCCCCCTGGCCCGCCAGCTTGCCGACCCGGCCGAGCTTGCCTCGCCTGCCGATGCCATCGGCGTGGCGCTGGCCGCCGACCCGGCGGACCGGCCGGATGGGCTCGTGGCCAAGGGCCGCCGCTGGGGCTTCCTGGTGCTGGCGGTCGGCGGGCATGGCGCGGCGGTGGTGCTGGCCGCCTGGCTGGCCATGGCAGCGCCGGAGGGGGCTGAGGGCGGACCGGGCGAGGGCGGCATCGGCGCCGGCATCTCCGTCGCCCTGGTGCCGGGACCGCTGGGATCGGGTGCTGTCACGACGCCCGGGACCGTGGACACCCTGGCCACGCCGCCGGCCGATGCCGCATCCATAGTGGCGGCGGCGGAGGTGCTGCCCACAGAGGCAGACATCCCGCTGGCGGACGCTGTGCCGCCGCTGGAGCCGCCGTCCCCCGAGCCAGCGCTGGATGTTGCCGTGGCCGAAGCGGTGCCGACCGAACCGCCTGATCCCGATATGGCTCCCCCGGACATCGTGCGTGCGGACCCCGTGCGCCCGGATCCCGTGAGGGCCGAAGCCCTGCCGCCGCTGCCGGCCGACCCCGCATCTGCGGTGGCCGAGGCTTTGGCCCCGGCCGAGGCGGAGCCGGCGGACGACGGTCTCGCCCCGGCCGCGGAGGAAACTATCGAACCGACCGTTACGGCGACTGCGGAGGAGCCCGCAGCCCAGCCGGACCCGGTGCGGCCGGCCGCCGCCGATCCATTGGTTGCCGCCCTGGCAGATGCCGCAGCGGCGCCGGTGGACGCAGCCACGCCGCAAGAAGTGGTCGCCGTGCCGCCGCTGCCCGCCCACCGGCCGGAGCCGCCGCCGGCCCCCATCCGCCCGGCGCCGCAGCCAGTGGTACCGGCCCAGCAGGTTCCGGCCCAGCCGGTGCAGGCCGTCGCCGCCCTGCCGCCGGCTGCCGCCCCGGCCGAGCCCGCGGCTGCCATCGAACCCAGCGGCGCAGCGGGCGCAGGTGCCCCCGGCGCGGCCGCCGAAGATGCTGCGGCCGGCGGCACCAGTGCGGAACCCGGCAGCGGCGGTGCTGGCACCCAGGGGGTGGGGCTGGAAGAGGCGGGTTCCAACTACGCCGCGGCCGTTCGCGCCTGGCTGGAACGCCACCGCCGCTATCCCGCGGGTGCCCGCATGCGCGGGGCGGAAGGCACTGGCCTGCTGACCTTGACGGTGGCGGCGGATGGGCGCGTGCTCGGCCATGCGCTGTCCGCCAGCACCGGCGACCGGGCGCTGGACGGGGCCATCGAGGCCATGGTGGCGGCGGCCGATCCGCTGCCGCCGATCCCCGCCGAGCTGGGCGTGGAGCGGCTGCAACTCACCGTGCCGGTGGCGTTTCGCCTGCGCTGAGAGAGCCTAGGGCTTTTTCGGTTCAAGCTGCACCGAACCCATGGCGGCGGATGCCGCCCTGCCTATCTACCCTGCAGCACCTGCAGCGTGCGGGTGGAGCGGGTGGCAATCGCCCAATCCTCCGCCGTGCGCCCGGTGAAATCGGTGGCCATGGGATCGGCGCCAGCCTCCAGCAGGGCGGCGGCGGCGTCCGGGCATTCGTTGCGTGCCGCCGTCATCAGCGGCGTCAGGCCCTGGCGGTTTGCGTCGTCCACATCGGCCCCGTGGGCGACCAGCAGGTCCACCACTTCCGGCCGGTCGAGCCGGGCGGCGGCGTGCAGCGGGGTTTCGCCCTGGCGATCCGCCAGGCCCGGCAGGGCGCCGGCCTCCAGCAACGCGCGCACGATGGCGGCACTGGCCGATTCCACGGCGATCGTCAACGCCGTGGTGCCGTTGTTGGAGGTGACCCGCGGCGAGCGGCCGAGCGTGAGGGCATCGCGGACGCTGTCGAGATCGTTCTGCTGGACGGCCTGGATCAGCGGCGGTTCGGCCAGCAGGTCAAGCTGAGCCACGGCACCGCCGGCCCACGCCAACGCCAGCACCAGTGCCACCGCCGCCAAGCCTTTACTTTTCATCATCGCCTCACGCTAGGGCGGCATCCGCCGCCATGGGTTCGGTGCAGCTTGAACCGAAAATGCGCAAGCCGCCCGGCGCCGCGCCCGCCGGCATATCGGGCGATATTAACACACCAGCCGGCCGCCGCCGTCGACCGCTGTTTGCGCCGCCGCAATGCGCGCGCGCGTCAAAGCCCGCCGCCCACCCCCGGTTCGGTGGAGAGCCGCTGGTCGAGCTGCAATTCGATGCGCCGGTTGCGGCGGTAGGCGTCTTCCGTTTCGCGCGGATCCAGCGGCTGGAACTCGCCGAAGCCGGCGGCCGCCAGCCGGCCTTCCGGCACGCCTTCTTCCACCAGGTAGCGGACGACGGAGGTGGCGCGCGCCGTCGACAGCTCCCAGTTGGAGGGGAATTCCTCGGTGTGGATGGGCCGCCGGTCGGTGTGGCCGTCCACCCGCAGCACCCAGTCGATGTCCTCCGGCAGCTCGTCGATGATCGTCAGCAGCTCGCGGGCGAACTGGGCGAGCTGGCGCCGGCCTTCGGGTTGCAGCGTGGCCGAGCCCGACGGGAACAGCACCTCGGACTGGAAGACGAAGCGGTCGCCCACCACCCGAACGTCGTCGCGGCCGCCCAGCACCTCGCGCAGCCGGCCGAGGAATTCCGAGCGGTAGCGGCCGAGTTCCTGCACCCGGCGCAGCAGCGCCTGGTTGAGATCGGCATCCAGCCGGGCGATTTCGATGTCCTGCTCCTGCACCGTAGCGCGCGAGGCATCCAGCGCCCCCTGCACTTCGGCCAGGCGCTGGTTGAGGGCGGAGATTTCGTCGCGCAGGTCCGTCCCTTCGGCCGCGGCAGCATCGGCGTCATCGCGCGCGGCGTCCAGATCGGCGGCGGTGATCGACAGGCGGTCCACCAGCTCCTGGATGCGCACGTCGCGGTCGTCGATCTCGCGCTGGGCCAGCACGGTGCGCTCCTCCGCAGAGGCCAGCTCGGCCTCCAGCCGGTTGCGGCGGTCGCGCAGGCTGGCCAGTTCGGCGCGCAGGCGGTCGCGGTCCTCCTCGCTGAGGCGGAGCTGCACCAGCAGGTCGTCGCTCTGGGCTTCCGCCTCGTCGAGCGCGCTGCGCAGATCGTCGACAAGCTGGTTGGCCTGGGACACATCGCCGGCGAGCGTGGCGATCTCGCCCTCGCGCGCACTCAGCAGGTCGCGCAGGCGGATGATCTCCGCGTCGCTCAGTTGCAGGCGGCCGCGCAGGTCGTCGTTGGTGGCTTCGCGCTCTTCCACCTGGGCGGCCAGATCGGCCTGCTCGGCTTCAATCTGGTCGAGCTGGCGGCGCATCAGGGCGTTCTGGGCGGCGGTGTCCTCCAGCGCGGTCGTCAACTCCGCGCCGCGCGCGTTGGCGGTGTCCAGGCTCGACACCAGCTCCTCGTTGCGGTTTTCCGTCTGCGCCAGTTCGCGCTCCAGCGCGGCGTTCTCGCTCGATGCGGTGTCGAGCTGCTCGCTGGTGTCCGACAGCAGGGCCACCACGTTCTCATAGTCGCGGTGCAGCGCCCGGTTGTCGGCTTCGGTGATGGCGAGCGCGCCGGACAGGCGGGCGACATCGGCATTGGTTTCGCCAAGCTGGGCGGTGGCCGCCGCCATCTGCGCCTGCAAGCCGGCCAGTTGCGCCTGCAAATCGGCGACGGTGACGTTGCGGTCGTCCAGTTCGCTTTGCAGGTCGCGCGCGCGCGCCGTCTGGTCGTCCAGCCGGCGGGCCATCAGGTCGGCGCGGTCGCTGGCCGAGGCCAGTTCCGCGGAGGTCCGGTCGGCCCGCTCGGTCGCGTCGTCCAGGTCGGCCGCCAGGGTGGCGGACCGGTCCTGCTCGGCGGCCAGCGTGTCGCTGAGGCGCGCCAGCTCGCTGTCGCGTTCGGCCAGCCGCTGTTCCAGCAGCGAGACGAGCGATTGGGTTTCCGACAGGTCCACGCCAAGCTGTTCGGCTTCCGCGCGGGCGGCGTCG
>JAGQRL010000320.1 GCA_020425485.1 Rhodospirillaceae bacterium | reverse complement strand
GACGACTGGATCCCGATCTACGACAAGTCGTGCGTGCCGGGCTACTACATGGCCATCGGCACCAGCGGCAACCAGTTCAAGAACGCCCCGCCGGCGGGCCGCGCCATGGCGGAACTGATCCGCGCCTGTGAGGCCGGGCACGACCACGATGCCGACCCGCTGAAGCTGACCATGCTGCACACCGGGCTGACGCTCGACATGGGCTTCTATTCGCGCAAGCGGGAGATCAACAAGGAAAGCAGCTTCTCGGTGCTGGGGTAGCGGTGCCGGGTGGCAGAGACGGGTGGCAGAGCCGGCCAGCAGAGCCGGCCAGCAGAGCCGAGTGGTGCCGCCGCGATGCGCACCACATATGCGCCGGGGCGAATGGGTTGCGGGGGCACGGCGGCAGGGATATAACCCGCGGCCACGGGATCGGAGTGTAGCTCAGCCTGGTAGAGCACTGTCTTCGGGAGGCAGGGGCCGGTGGTTCGAATCCACTCACTCCGACCAATCTCAATATCCATTCTTAGGCGTTTGCGGACCCCTCGGGCGATCACCGAAGCCGGAGGGCGTGGAGCGCATTCGTGCGAGCGGATGCTTGCCGCCCGCCCGAAACTGCGCCTGCGCCGGTTGGGGCTGGCCGCCGGTCTGGCCGTGCTCACCGCTTGTGCCGCGGCGAACGGCCAGGGCACCGCACCCGGCGAGGGCGTGAGCGCTGCCGTATCCGCCCAGGTGCCGGTGGCCCCGCTGCCGGGGGTGCGGCCGGCCACCGTGCCGCCGCCGGGTCCCTTCACGGTGATGACCTTCAACATGAACGCCTACAACACCGAGGTCGCGGCCATCCGCGACGCGGTGCTGGCCAGCGGTGCCGCCGTCGTCGCCCTGCAGGAATACCGGCCGGACACCCATGCCGGCCTGCTGGCCCAGCTCGGCATCCGCTACCCCAACCAGATGGCCTGCCTGCGCGGCGTCGTCCTGCTCACCGCCCTGCCGGTGCAGGACCAGGGCTGCGTGGAGATCGGCGATACCCAGGCCCGCGATGTCGCCTGGATGCGCGCCGATGGGCCGGACGGCCCCTGGCTGCTGCTCAGCGTCCACCTGTCGCGCCCGGCCATCGGCGGGCTGGAGGTGGTGCTGCTGCAACTGGGCAGTGCCGTGGATGGCACGGAGGAGCAGGGCGCCCAGTTCCAACAGCTCGGCGATCTGGTGGTGGCCCGCGCCGGCGAGGGCACGGTGCTGGCGATGGGCGATTTCAACGCCGAGCCGGGGTGGCGGCAATTCGCCGACTTCCTCGACCGCACGGGGCTTGAGCCCGGCCCCAATCCCCCCACCACCCGCTCGGTGGCCGGCATCGGCTTTGCGATAGACCAGGTGCTGGCGGGGCCGGGGGCGGCGGTGGCAAGCGTGCGCACCGGGCCGGATGCGGGCTCCGACCACCTGCCATTGATTGCCGAGATCGCGCGCGGCCCGTAGCGCGGCCGGCCCGGATGCTGCGGAGAGCGGGCTACTTGGTGGCCAGGTCCGACTTGGCGGCGCGCACGCGGTCGAGAAACTCCTGGTGGGTGAAGCCGCCCTTCTTGTCGTCCCACAGCTTGCCGCCAAGTTCGATGGCAACCTGATCCTTGGGGTCGTCGAGGGCCGCCAGGAAGTCGGCGTCGCCCAGGGTTTCGGCGCGGCGGGTCCAATAGCCCGGCGGATTGGTGCCGGCCTTCCACTGCGCGAACCCGGCGCCCGCCTTCAGCGTCCACATGCCGAAGCCGCAGGCCCGGCCGACATAGCCGTAGTGGATGTTGGACCAGATATCGAAGAAGTAGTCCTTCTTGGTGTGGGCGTCGTGGCTCCAGTCACCGTAGGTCTTCTTGATGTGCGGCTTGTGATCCCACGGCTTGCCGTAGTTGACCATGGACTTCCAGATCTGCATGGCGTTGGCGACATCGCCCACCTGCTTTCCGGGAACCACGAGGTCCCAGCCATCGATCGCCAGCAGATCGCGAATACGATCGGCCGTCGGCGATTTGATGTTCTTACGCATCTCGCCTTCGATGTAGCTGAGCACTGTCTCCATGTCCGCCATGTTCGGCTCTCCCCTCCAAACGCCGGATTTTCCGCATTCGGACAGGCGATCGCGACCAAGTGATGGCACGCATGGGCGCCGATCCGCGGCGTTTGCGGGTGGGCAAGAGGGCCGGGACGGACCAAATGGAAAGGGCGCTACCGAGGGGGCGTGAACGCGGCGCGGGCGCGCTCCACTTCGGCGCGTATCACGCAGCCTTCCACATGGTCGTTCACCAGCCCCATCGCCTGCATGAAGGCATAGACGGTGGTGGGGCCGACGAAGCGCCAGCCGCGCTTCTTCAGGTCCTTCGACATGGCCACCGACGCGGGGGAAGTGGACGCGGTCTGCGGGTCGGCAAGGTCCTCCGCGGCCGGCTCGAAGCGCCACACATAGGCGGCCAGCGAGCCTTCCTTAGCCACCAGCTCGCAGGCACACCGGGCATTGTTGATCGTCGATTCGATCTTGCCGCGGTGGCG
>JAGQRL010000319.1 GCA_020425485.1 Rhodospirillaceae bacterium | reverse complement strand
CCAGCCCGCTCCCCCACCCGGCCGCCCAACTCATTGTAAGATATTGGGTGGCCGGGTGGGGGAGCGGGCTGGAACCGACCAAAATGCGGTGACAGCCGCGCTAGATATCCAGGTCGTCGATACTGCCGGCATGTTCCTGGATGAAGCGCAGCCGCGGCTCGGGGTTGCGGCCCATCAGGCGTTCGATCAGCGGCGGCTCGTCCGACGGGGCAGGCGGGTCCACCAGCTCCACCCGCAGCAGGGTGCGGACGGCGGGATCCATCGTGGTTGCCTTAAGCTGGGCCGCAGACATCTCGCCCAACCCCTTGAACCGGCTGATATCCACCTTGCCGGAGCCGGAGAATTCGCTGGCCAGCAGGGCATCGCGGTGGGCATCGTCGCGGGCGTAGCGCACATGGCCGCCGCGGGCCAGGCGATAGAGCGGCGGCTGCGCCAGGAAGAGGTGGCCGTCGCGCACGATGGGCCGCATTTCCCGGTGGAAATAGGTGATCAACAGCGAGGCGATGTGGGCACCGTCCACATCGGCGTCGGTCATGATGATCACCCGCTCGTAGCGCAGGCGCGCCGGATCGCACTGCCCGCGGGTGCCGCAGCCGAGCGCCAGGGCGAGATTGCCGATCTCCTGGTTGCCGGCGAGCTTTTCCGCCGAGGCGCTGGCGACGTTCATGATCTTGCCGCGCAACGGCAGGATGGCCTGGGTTTCGCGCTGGCGGGCCGTCTTGGCCGTGCCGCCGGCCGAGTCGCCCTCCACCAGGAAGATTTCCGTACCCGCGGAACCGGCGCGCGCGCAGTCCGCCAGCTTGCCCGGCAGCCGCAGCCGGCGGGTGGCCGATTTGCGCTCGGTCTCGCGGGCCGAGCGGCGGCGGATGCGTTCTTCCGCCGTGTCGAGGATCGCCGCCAGCAGAGTGCTGCCCGCCGCGGGATCGGCCGACAGCCAATGCTCGAAATTGTCCTTGATCGCCGACTCCACCAGCCGCGTCGCCTGGGTGGAGGTGAGCCGCTCCTTGGTCTGCCCCTGGAATTGCGGATCGGGCAGGAACAGCGACAGCAGCACCGCGCCGCTGGCCATCACATCATCGGCGGTGATCACGCTGGCGCGCTTCTGGCCGGTCAGGTCGGCGAAGCTGCGCAGGCCCCGCACCAGCCCCATGCGCAGGCCCGATTCATGGGTGCCGCCGAGCGGGGTGGGGATGGTGTTGCAGTAGGACTGGGCAAAGCCGGAGCCGCCATCGGGCCAGGCGATCGCCCAGTCCAGCCGGCTGCCGTCGTCGGCCAGCCGCGCGGTGCCGCAGAAGGGCCGCCCGCCCACCAGGTCCTGGCCGTCCAGCCGTTCCCGCAGATAGTCGGCAAGCCCGCCGGGGAACACCATGCTGGCCTGGGCCGGCGTGGCGGACTGCGGCCCCAGCAGCTCGGCGGCACAGCGCCAGCGCACCTCCACGCCGGCGAACAGATAGGCCTTGGAGCGCACCAGGCGGTAGACGCGGTCCGGATCCAACTTCAGCTCGTCGCCGAAAATCTGCGGATCGGGGGCGAAGGTGATGGTGGTGCCGCGCCGGTTGGGGGCGGCCCCGTGTTCCACCAGTGCGGTGGTGGCGAGGCCGCGGGAGAATTCCTGGCGGTAGAGCTTGCGGTCGCGCGCCACCTCCACCTCCAGGTGGCGCGACAGGGCATTGACCACCGAGACGCCGACGC
>JAGQRL010000318.1 GCA_020425485.1 Rhodospirillaceae bacterium | reverse complement strand
TCGATCTTGCCGCGGTGGCGCACGATGCCGGCATCGCCCAGCAGGCGGGTCACATCGGCGTCGGTGAAGCGGGCCACTTCGGCAAAGTCGAAGCCGGCGAAGGCGGCGCGGAAGTTCTCCCGCTTGGTGAGGATGGTCCGCCAGCTCAGGCCGGACTGGAAGCCTTCCAGGCAGAGCTTCTCAAACAGCCGCCGGTCGTCGCTGACCGGAAAGCCCCATTCGTGGTCGTGGTAGGCGATGTAGTCGGGCGTTGCCGCACTCCAGCGGCAGCGCGCACGCCCGTCCGGGCCGGCGACGGTATCGCCCATCCCCTGTCTCCCTCAGCCCGCTGTCTTCGCCCCGTCCGGCCGCACCCTAGCGGTGGCGGATGTGCTCGTAGATGTCCAGGTAGTGCTGGCCGGGCAGCCGCCAGGACATGTCCTGGGCCATCGCCTGGCGTTGCAGGCGGCGGAACAGGTCCGGCGAATTGGCGTAGAGGCCGAGGAAGCGGTCGAGCGCGCTTTCGATGCCGTCGAAGTCCGGGTGGTCGAACACGAAGCCGCAGCGCTTCTCGCGCGGGCGCGGGTCGAAGTCCCAGTCGAACACGGTGTCGGCCAGCCCGCCGACGCGGCGCACGATGGGTACCGCCCCGTAGCGCATGGCCATCATCTGGGTCAGGCCGCAGGGCTCGTAGATCGAGGGCACCACCAGGCCGTGGGCGCCGGCATAGATCAGGTGGGCGAGCTGCTCGTTGAAGCCGACTTCCAGGAAGATGTCGCGGTTGGGGCTCAGCCAGCCGGCGATATGGCGGAAGTGATCGTTGGTTTCCGGTTCCGGGCTCGACCCCAGCAGCACGAACTGGGCGCCGTGGTTCATGGCGTGGAACAGCGCGTGGCGGATCAGGTGAACGCCCTTCTGGCTGTCCAGCCGGCCGACATAGGCGATGATCGGCTTGTCTGAGTCCGCCAGGTTGCAGCGTTCGCGCAGCGCCTTGGTGTTGGCCTCCCGCCGGTCGATATCCTCCGCATCGAAGGGGGCGGCGATCATCGGATCGAGTTCGGGGTTCCAGGCTTCGTAGTCCAGCCCGTTGAGCACGCCGCCGAACTTGGCCTGGTGGATGTGCAGGGTTTCGCCGAAGCCGAAGCTCTGGTCGGTGAAGCGCGCCTCCCAGGCATGGGTGGGCGACACGGTGGTGACGAAGTTGGAATAGACGATGCCGCCCTTCATCAGGTTCAGCGCGAAGTGGTTGAAGTTGTCGCGCAGCCGCTCATGGGTGAAGTAGCGCTCGGGGTGCCCCAGCCCGGTGGCGTACAGCATGTAGCCGTCGGTGATGCCCTGGTGGCGGAAGTTGTGGATGGTGTGGCAGACGCGCTGATTGGGCATGCCCAGCTGCTGGTACATCTCGTACAGCAGCACCGGCACCGCCGCGGTCTGCCAGTCGTGGACATGGATGATGTCCGGCCGCTTGCCGGAGCGGTAGAGGAACTCCAGCGCCGCCTTGCTGAAGAAGATGAAGCGCGCCGGATCGTCCCACTGGCCATAGAAGGTGCCGCGCTCGAAGAAGGCTTCCGGCGAGTGCGGCTCGATGAAGTAGCACTTGCGGCCGTGGACGAAGCCGAACCAGACGGTGCAGCGGATGGAGCCGTCGCACCAGGGCACCCAGAGGTCATGGTAGGCGGGCGACAGGCCCCAGATCTCGTCGTACCAGAGCCGGTCGTACTTCGGCAGGATGATCTCCACCGAGTTGCCGCGCAGCTCCAGCTCCCGAGACAGCCCGTAGACCACGTCGGCCAGTCCGCCCACCTTGGCAATCGGGGCGAGTTCGGAGGCGATTTGCACGATGTACATGGCGGTATTCCAACTCCGTCAGCAGCGCCCGGGCGCGGCCGGTGCGGTTTACAGGGTCCGGCTCGATGCCGGCCACGTGGCGACCTTCTCGGGGTCGGCCTCAATGGCGGCGAGCAGGCGTTCCATGGCGGGGCGGCGGTCTGTTCCCAGGCTGCCGTGGCCGGACGCGTCGATCATGTGCAGCCAGCCGTCGTGGCGCTCCAGAAGGCTGCCGCGGGGCGCTTCGTCGCTCGGCACCTCCTGGTACCAGGAGTGCGCGAACCGCAGGGCCGAGCGGTCGAAATGCCGGTAGAGGCGTTCGTAGTTGGCGCCGCCGCTGGCCAGGTCGCGGTACCAGCATTGCGAGAAGTCCAGCTCGTAGCCGGCGATCGCCGCGCGGTCGAACACGCAGTAGCCGGCCCATAGCGACCAGCCCTTCGGCTGCTCCACCAGCCGGCCGTAGAAGGGCTGGCCGTCCAGGTCGCGGCTCGGCGCCACCGGCACCACTGGGAACAGGTCGTGGTCGAGAAAGGCGAAGATCGGCGGATCCAGCGGCTTCACCACCCGCTCGTACACCCAGTTGAGCGCCAACGTGTGGGAGCGGCTGGCAGAGGTGCCGGGGTTGCCGGGCAGCCGCACATAGGGCACGTCGCGCTCCGCGCACAGCCGCTCGATTTCCGCCGCCTGGGCGGGGATCGAGGAGTTGTCGGCCACCATGTAGGCGAGGTCGTGCATGTTGCGCGCGATGAAGCGCTGCTGCCAGTCGATCACCCAGGGCTGGTTGAAGGCGATGGAGATGGCCAGCGGCTGGCCGTGCAGCTTGGCGGCCATCGCCTCGAAGCCGGCCATGTCGGCGGGCGGCACGGCCTGGTAGCGGCGCATCTGGCGGGTGCGCGCAGCGGTGCGATAGGCCAGTGTCAGCGGACGCAGACGCGACCAGTCCTTGGCGGTGTAAGCGGCGAGGGGCAGCATCCGAGACAGTCGGTGGCGTGGCAATGGCAGCGATGCAGTTCCGGGCGCGGGCGGCCCGTCGGGACCGTGAGCGACGTATGGCATGGAGCCCCGACCAGTACAACCGACAAGGATTCCGGCGGACCCCCCGGTACCCGCAC